>DATFVO010000097.1:0-5057 GCA_035260265.1 Methyloceanibacter sp. | reverse complement strand
GCGAGCCAGGCTTTTGGGCCGTGGCGATCAGGCCGCCAACAGTTCCAGCTGGCACGGCGAGGCTCCGCTTGGCCTTTACCGCTGCGCATGAAGAGTCCGACGTCGATCGCCTATTGGATGCCCTTGCCGAGGAAGACGTGCCGCGCCGGGCGAGCGCGATGTAAACTAGTCAAAGATGCATTTTGTGCTCGTACACGGCTGGGGCTTCCACGCCGGCTTATTTGCCGACTTCATTGCCCATTTGGACGGCGCTGAAGTGACCCTTGTCGATCTCGGCTTCATTGCCGGTGGGCCGAAAGGGGCGACGGAGTGGACCGAGGACTCAATTGCCGTCGGCCATTCGCTCGGGCTGTTATGGTTGCTCGAAAAGGGAGGGGGCCGCTACCAGGCCCTCGTCAGCGTACAGGGCTTCGACTGTTTCTCCTGTCACGTAGCTCCCTCTCGCCTTGCGGCCCTGAAACGTGGGATCGCGCGCGATCCCGGCGGAACGCTGCAGGCGTTTTGGCGCTCTTGCGGCGCCGCCGGCTTTGCCTGGCCTGAGGCCCTCAACATCGCTCGCCTCGACGAGGGGCTCGATTGGCTGACGAATTGGGATGCGCGAAAGGCAAAGGACGAGCTTAAATGCCCGGTGCTTGCCTTGGCCTCGCGCGACGATCCCATAGTTCCGGTGTCGATGACCGAAGCAATTTGGGGCGAGAAGGGCGTTGTCTGGTTGCCCGACGGCGGTCATGTTCTTCCGTTAAGGCACCCAAGATGGTGCGCGCGTCATGTCCTTGAATTCGCCCATTCTCTCCCGTCGTAGCGCCGCCGTCGCGGCGAGCTTCGGCGCGCGGGCTGAGAGCTATGAGCTCCACGCTGGGCTCCAGCGCGCGGTCGCGGATCATCTCGCGCAGTATTTGCTCGAGCGCAAGCAGCCTCGCGTACTCGAGCTTGGCTGCGGCACCGGCTTGTTCAGCCGCCATCTCATAAGCCGCTATCCCGACGGCAGTTTCGTGCTCACCGATGTTGCGCCTGCCATGATCGCCGAATGCCGCCGCAACCTAGCGCCAGCCAAGACCGCTTATATCAGCTATGAGGTGATGGATGCCGGAGAGGCTGGAGGGCATGCGGGCCTCGACCTCATCGTCTCGAGCATGACGCTGCATTGGCTTCCCGATCCCGTTGCAAGCCTGAAGCGTCTTGAGAAGCTGCTCGCCCCTGGCGGCGTGTTGCTCTACGCCACGCTCGGGTTTGAGAGCTTCGCAGAGTGGCGAGCTGTGCTTGCCGAGCTTGGTCTTCCAAGCGGGCTTGCCAAAATCCACGGCGTCCCAGGCGTCATCGAAGAAGAGCGTGTCTTTCCCGACCAGAACGCGCTCGCCTTCCTTCAGCGAATGAAGGCCGTCGGCGGGCTCACGCCGCATGAAGACTATGCACCGTTGTCGGCTGGCGCGCTTCGCCGCGCTATCCACGTTGCTGACGCAAAATTTGGCGGCCGCATCACCTGGCACATTGTCTACGGCCGGCTCAACGCACCTGAAGCGAGCGCATCCAATCCCTCGACCAGCCTGGCGTAGGCGCGTGAAAGCTCCTCGTCGGTAATGCAGTAGGGCGGCATCAGGTAGATCGTAGGTCCTAGCGGCCTGATGTTGAGCCCATGCGCGAGGTACCAGTCGCGCAATAATCGACTTTCGACAGACTGATAACTGCCGGCGGACTTTACATCGAAGGCTAGGATCGAGCCGATCAGGCGAGGCCGCGTGACGTCGGGACGCGCAGTAAGCTCGGCCAGCATCGCCTTGTGACGCTTATTGATGCGCGCGATGCGCTCGAGCGTGTTCTCCTCCTCGAACAAGGCAAGTGAGGCGAGTGCCACGGCGCAGGCGAGAGGATTGGCCGTGAAGGAATGACCGTGCGGAAGCGCGCGGTCGAAGCTCTCGCCCAAAAACGCCTCGAATATGGCCTCGCGCGCAACAGTCACCGCGAGCGGCATGTAGCCGGAGGTGAGGCCCTTAGACAGGCAGACGAGATCAGGCACCACACCGGCCTGCTCCATGGCGAACAACGTTCCGGTCCGGCCGAAACCTGTGGCGACCTCGTCGAAGATGACAAGGATGCCTGCCGACCGCGCTGCCTCGACCAGGCGCTTGAGGAAGCTCGGACGGCAAAGCCGCATGCCGCCAGCCCCTTGCAGCAAAGGCTCGATGATGAGGCCGGCGACCGACTGGCCGCGGTCCCTGACGAGCGCCTCGAAGGCAGAGATTGCGCCAGCCTCGCGCTCGTCTGCGGCATCGTCGCCCTCGAAGGTCGCAGGGCAGGGGAGCACCACAACCTTGCACATCAGGCCACGGAACGGGTTGAAGAACTGCGAGCCGCGCCCGAGCGACATGGCGCCAAGCGTGTCGCCATGATAGCCGCCGTCGAAGCCGACCAGAATCTGCCTCCGCGGCTCGCCGATATTGATCCAATATTGGTAGGCGATCTTGAGCGCGACCTCGACCGAGGTCGAGCCGTCGTCGGAGAAGAACACGCGGTTGAGGTCGCCGGGCAGAAGCTCGGCAAGCACGGTGGCAAGATCGACGGCAGGCTGATGCGTGAAGCCAGCGAACATCACGTGCTCGAACCGCTCTGCTTGCTTTGCGAGCGCAGCGTTGAGCTTGGGATGCGAATGACCGTGTGTGCACGTCCACCAGGATGAGACAAGGTCGAGGATCTCGTTGCCCTCGACGTCGAACAGCGAGGCGCCCTTGGCGCCGCTGAGGACGATGGGATTGCGCTCAGTCCCATGTTGGGTGAAGGGATGCCAGACGTGGCGACGGTCGCGAGCAAGCAAGTCGCGTGCGAGCCTGCTCGGGTTCTGGTTGTCGTTCATGGCAAAGGCTTAGCAAGCTTGGCGAGATCGAGCTCGGGTTCGATGGCCTTCAACGCATCGGGCGTAACGGTATCGAGCCACGGAATCTCAGCGATCACCTCGACTTGGCCATAGCGCTCGATCGCCGCGCGGTTGTGCGGCGTCTCAGGTCCGCTGATAACGACGCCGGCAAGGGGAAGCCCGCGGCGCCTGATGGCTTCGAGCGAAAGCAGCGTGTGGTTGATCGTGCCGAGCGTCGAGCGCGTGACGAGCACAACCGGCAAATGCAGCTCCGCAGCGAGGTCGATGACATAGGCGTCGTCGGTGAGCGGCACCATCAGCCCGCCTGCCCCTTCGACCACCAGTGGCCGGTCGCAATCGGGCGGCACGAGCTTCGCCAGATCGATCGTGATGCCCTCCCGCCGCGCCGCCTCGTGCGGCGCAATTGGCTCTGAGAGGACATAGGCTTCGGGCAGGATGCGCTCGGGCATGACCCTGGCCAGGCGACGAACGATGTCGGAATCGGTCTCGGGCCGGGTGCCTGCCTGCACCGGCTTCCAATAGCAGCCATCGAGCTGGCCCACGAGCCAGGCCGAGACGACCGTCTTGCCGACGTTCGTATCGGTGCCTGTGACAAAAAATCCTTCCACGTCCTCCTCAGCCATCCATACCCCCAATCAACGCCGAGACTGTATACAGCGAGATCAATCGGGGCAAAGGGGGTGGACGGCCCGGTACGTTCGGGCCACAAACCTTTGACCATGCGTGCCTATTTGCTCATTCCCATCCTTGCGCCTCTCTTCGCATGTCAGCTCGTGGCCGTGGAGGCCAAGACGCTGCGCATGGCCTATGATTCAGACCCCACCTCGCTCGATCCGCACGAGCAGCTCTCGGGCGCGACGCTTCAAATGTCGCATCTCCTGTTCGACCCGCTGATCAGGTTCCGGCAGGACATGTCGATCGAACCGCGGCTTGCCAAGAGCTACGAGACCATCGACGCGCGCACCACTCGCTTTCATTTGCGCGAGGGTGTGAAGTTTCAATCGGGCCGCACGCTGTCGGCGCAAGACGTGGTGTGGACCGTGAACCGCCTCAAGCAAAGCCCCGACTTCAAGGCACTGTTCGAGCCGTTCGAGGGCGCGCGCGCGGTCGACAATCTTACCGTCGATCTCATCACCAAGGAGCCGTATCCGCTCGTGCTCAACCTTGCCACCTACATCTTCCCGATGGACAGCGAGTTCTATGCCGGAGCCGATGACAACGGGCGGCCCAAGGACGCGATCGTAAAATCCGGTTCGTCCTTCGCCTCGTCTCATGCGGGCGGCACTGGGCCCTTCGTCGTCACCGGCCGGGAGCAGGGGGTGAAGCTCACGCTGAAGCGCTTCGCCGACTATTGGGACAAGAATTCCCCTGGCAATGTCGACGAGATTATCTTCACGCCGATCAAGGAGCCCGCGACGCGGGTGGCCGCACTGCTCGCTGGCGACGTCGATTTCATCGCGCCTGTCCCGCCTACCGATGTCGCCCGGGTCAAGTCCGACCCCTGCTGCACCCTTATCACCATGCCGAGCAGGCGCGTGCTCACCTTCGAGCTGAACCAGAATCGGGTGACCGCCTTCAAGGACCCGCGCGTGCGGCTCGCGATCAACTACGCCATCAATCGCGAGGGCATCGCCGAGAAGATCATGCGCGGCTTCGCCACCGCGGCAGGCGAGCTCAGCCCGCCGAGCTATGCCGGCTACGATCCCGCGCTCGTCCCGCGCTACGACCTCCGCAAGGCGAAAGCGCTGATGAAGGAGGCGGGCTACGAGAACGGCCTCTCGGTCACCATGATGGCGCCAAATAACCGCTACATCGAGGACGCCCGCATCGCCGAGGCGGTCGCCGCCATGCTCGCCAAGATCAACGTCAAGGTCGATCTCCAAACCATGCCCAAGGCGCAATATTGGCAGCGCTTCGATGAGCGGGCCGCCGACATCATGATGATCGGCTGGCAGTCCGACACGCAGGACTCCGCCAACCTCTATGAGTTCCTGGTCATGACGCCAAACCAGGCGACGGGCTACGGACAATACAATGCCGGCAACTATTCGAACCCGGAGGTAGACAGGCTAACGCTCGAGACCCAGACCATGACAGATCGCAAGGCCCGCGCCGAGGTTTTGAAGAAGATCGAGCGCATCCTCTACGACGATGCGGCGCTTATCCCGCTGCACTGGCAGCACCTGTC
>DATFVO010000096.1:0-6654 GCA_035260265.1 Methyloceanibacter sp. | reverse complement strand
ACCGCTGGCACGGTGAGCCGTCTCGACAAAGTGCGGGCTACGCTAGGGGAGGTGTTGCCGAGCATCACTCGGATGCGCCGCGTGGGGCTCATCACCTTCGGTCCAGGACCCTACAACCAATGCAACGTCAAGCTCGATCTTCGGCCCACGAGAACGCCGCTTCATCCATCTTGGGCATGGTCAAGGCTCTGACGCCCGCGGGAAAAACGCCGCTGACATCGGCCGTTGCACAAGCGGCAGATGTGCTCGACTCCCGCCACAAGCCCGGCCTCATTGTTGTCGTGACCGACGGCGAAGAGACCTGTGGAGGTTCGCCATGCGAGCTTGGCAAGCAACTGCATGCCGAAGTTACACGCTTGACCGTTCACGTCATCTCTTTGCGTGTTCGGGGACTGAGCTGGATGGGAGAACAAAGCGTTCTCGATCCCAAATGTCTCGAGCAGAATGGCGGACTCACCGTCGAGACGCAAGATGAGCTCAAGGACGCCGTCGAGGAAACGCTCGGCTGCCCCATGGTGACGGAGTCCGCGAAGCCCTAGACGCTCGAGGCTTGGTCGATCAGCGCGGCGACGGTGGCTTCGAGGCGGCGCACATCTCGCGGCCGCGATTGGCGGTGATCGCCGTCCTTGATCAGCGTGAGCTCGAGGTCGGAGCAGCAGAGAAGATCGACCAGGTCGAGCGCGTGGCCCCACGGCACGTCCGGATCGCACATGCCTTGCAGGATGCGTACCGGGCGGTCGAGGTGAAGCAATCCCTCGCCGATGAGATGTGAGCGCCCTTCCTCGATCAGATGTTTGGAGATGGGATAGCGTTCGCCGTAGGCCGAAGGCTCGTAATAGACGCCGTCGCGCTCGAGGATCTCCTTCACCTCAGGCGTCATGCGATGCCACATCAGCCGCTCGGTCATGTCCCACGCAGGGGCGATAAGCACGAGCCCGGCAAGCCGCTCAAGAGTGCCGGCTTGCGCAAGTTGCCGGGCAAGCAATAACGCGATCCACCCGCCCATCGACGAACCCACCACTACGGTGCGCCGGTCTTCGAGCAACTGAAACACGGTAGCGGTCTCCTCCAGCCAATCGCCGATCGACGCCTCGAGTAGGTTCCCATCAGAGCGGCCGTGTCCCGAATAGTCGAAGCGGAGCATCGAAATGCCATGCGCGTGCGCCCAGTCGGCGAGAGCGAGCACCTTCAAGCCCGCCATGTCGGCGAGAAATCCCGGAACCCAGAGCAGCGCAGGCCGGTCCGAGCCACCCGCGTCGGTAAAGCGAAAGGCGATGCGGCGCCTTCGACTCTCGCCCACCTCCAGGAATTGCGGTTCTTGGTGCTGCATCCGGCCAGCCTTAAGGGGTGATCCGCCCGCAAAAATGCCGTATAGGCGAATAAGGTCTCTGGGGGGCCAGAGGTTTACCCGAATTCAAGATACGCGAAAGGGGATGAGACGATGTTGCAGCCGCAAGAAACCGTGAAATCTGGAATCTCCGGGCCGATATTGGATCTCGAAAGATTCCGCTCTGCGAGCCTCAAAACTCACCCTTTCGATTACGTGATCGTTTCCAATTTCATTCGGCCCGAATGGGAGAACAGGTTGATTGACGCTTATCCCCATATCGAGAAGGGCGGCAGCTTTCCGCTGTCGACGGTAAAATTCGGCGTCGACTTTTCTAAGCTTATCGGCGCTATGAACGGCGCAGAGTTCCGGGAGGCCGTGGAGGAGAAGTTCTCGCTCAGCTTGGACGGCCGCCCTACCATGTTCACCGTGAGAGGCCGCTGCCGGCGCGGAGATGGAAAGATACACACGGACACTGAGAGTAAAATCCTTACCGTGCTGCTCTACATGAATCCGAGATGGACCGATCAATGCGGGCGTTTGCGGTTGCTCAATAGCGCGACGGACATCAACGACGTGGCCGAAGAGGTTCCGCCCGCAGTCGGCACGCTCTTGATCTTCAGGCGGTGCGATCATTCCTTCCACGGGCACTTGCCCTTTGAGGGCGAGCGCAAGGTCATTCAGATGAACTGGGTAACTGAGCAGAGGTTTGTGGATCGGGAAACCAAGCGCCACAGATGGTCGGCCTTGATGAAAGGACTACGCTTTTCTTGATCCCTCACGCCGCGCGATGCCGGATCTCACCTGCTGGGCCCTGACCGAGGGCTTCGCCGGCATGGAAAGCCAATGCGTCGGACTCGCGGAGGCGCTGAGCCTCCGCTGCGCGCTGAAACGGGTGCGCCGTCCTCGCATGCCGTTGAAATATTTGCCGCCCAGACTGTGGCCAAACCCGCTGTCTCGCGCCGTGGAGGAGGAAGTCCTTGCTCCGCCTTGGCCAGACGTCTTGATCTCGAGCGGCCGCGGCAGTGTTGCTGCGGCCCTCGCTGTGCGCCGCGCCAGTGCCGGAAAAACCTTCAGCGTGCACATTCAGACTCCCTACGTACATTCATCGCGTTTCGATCTGGTCGTCATACCGCAGCATGATTCACTGCGCGGCGATAACGTCTTGGTCACGCGGACGGCCCTGCACGGTGTGACCAAAGAACGGCTCGCCGAAGCGACACGGCATTTCAATGCCCGCTTGTCGCACTTGCCCCGCCCCTTGATTGCCGTCCTCGTCGGCGGGTCGAACAAGCATCAAAACTGCTCCCCGGAAATTATTCATCGCATGTCCGACCAGCTTATTGCCGCTGCGCAAGAGTGCGGCGGCGCACTTGCCGTCACCACGTCGCGCCGCACCGGAGAGGAGAACGAGAGGATCTTGCGCGAGCGCCTTGAGGCCGTACCCTTGTTTTTTTGGGATGGGAGGGATGAAAATCCCTATCTTGGTCTTCTCGCGCTTGCCGATGCCATCGTGGTGACGAGTGATTCCGTGTCGATGGTCTCCGAGGCTTGCGCCACCGGCAAACCTGTGCACGTCTTCGATCTCGGAGAGGGGCACAGGAAGATGCGCAAGTTTCACAAGATGCTGATGGATGACGGCGTTACGCGGCCGTTCGCCGGCAGGATCGAACGCTGGTCCTACGATCCGCCCAACGAAACGGAGAAAATTGCCGCTATCGTTCGCGAACGCCTTTACCGAGCTCGCGCCATTGATGGCTAAAAACCCTCATTCATGGCTGAGGTGACCATATTGCAGGTCGTGCCGCGCCTCGATGCTGGCGGCAGCGAGCAGGCGACGGTGGAGATCGCCTATGCGCTCACCCGCGCCGGTGCCTTGGCTCTCGTCGCCAGCGAAGGTGGCCGCATGGCGACTGCCGTCACGCAAACCGGCGGCGAGGTCATCGCGCTTCCCGTGGCGAGCAAAAATCCCCTCACCATTCTCGCCAACGCGCGTCGCCTCAGGCGCCTGATAGAAGATCGTAAGGTCGACCTCGTGCATGCACGGAGCCGGGCGCCGGCGTGGAGCGCATTCCTCGCCGCGCGGGCGACGGGACGGCCGTTCGTCACCACCTATCACGGCGCCTATGGCAGCGTCGGCCCTCTGAAGGCCGCCTATAACAGCGTCATGGGCCGCGGCGACAGGATCATCGCCAACTCACGCTATACCGCCGCTCTGGTTGCCGAGCGTCACCACGTCGCGCGTGACCGCATCAGGGTGATCTATCGCGGTATCGACGCGGCAACTTTCGATCCGCTCATGGTGCCGCCTGGTCCGGTGGCAAAGCTCCGAGAGAGTTGGGGCGTTCCGCCTGGAACCAAGGTCGTGCTCCAGGCGGCGCGGCTCACCGGACTTAAAGGCCATCGCCAAACTATAGAGGCCGTTTCACGGCTCAAGCGTGAGGGAGCGCTTGTCGGCGCGGTGATCATCTTTGCCGGCGATGCGCCGGGAAAAGCCGCATACCGTCAGGAGCTGCTCGACCTCATCGCGAGGAACGGTCTTGGCGACAAAATTCGTCTTGTCGGTCACTGTCACGACATGCCGGCGGCGTTTCTCGCTTCCTATGTCGCGCTCGTTCCTTCGCTGGTCGCGGAGACCTTCGGGCGGACCAGCGTCGAGGCGCAAGCCATGGGTTGCCCGGTCATCGTTTCAAATCTCGGCGCGCTGCCTGAGACCATCGTCTCGCCGGAGCAGGACGCTGCGAGGTTCACTGGCTGGCTCGTCCCGGCCAATGATGCCGATGCGCTCGCCGACAGACTCAGGCTTGCATTGTCGCTCACGCCGGCTGAGCGGGCCAAGATCGGCCAACGCGCCGGCGCTCGCGCGAGCGTCGAGTTCGCGTTATCGCAGATGCAGGCGAAGACGCTCGCCGTCTATGATGAGCTTCTCGGTACACATCTCGCCGAGCTTTACGCCAACCCGCCGTCTTTTCAGGCCGCCGCAATGGGAGACGGCGCATAAAATGCAGCGAAACACGAGGCGCGGCTTGACTTTTCAGGCCCAGTTCCCATCCTGTAGACCTTGTAGGGCTTAGCGTCATCGCGGAGCAGGGAATACATCGCTTCAAGGCGAGGGTCGCGACTGCTCGAACAGAGGAGAACGAAACATCGTAAGACGGCCAATCAAGCTTACCCCCGAAAAGGGTGGCCCTCGCATCAACGAGGGCATTGACATCCCCAAAATCCAGCTCATCGACGCCACCGGTCACAATGTCGGCGTGGTCCCCACCTCGGAGGGGCTCGCGCGCGCGGTGGAAGCCGGGCTTG
Source organism: Methyloceanibacter sp. (assembly GCA_035260265.1). Taxonomy (GTDB): domain Bacteria; phylum Pseudomonadota; class Alphaproteobacteria; order Rhizobiales; family Methyloligellaceae; genus Methyloceanibacter. Next base: position 2,021 of record DATFVO010000096.1, on the reverse strand, counting down.
ATCTCGTCGAGATCGCGCCGAACTCTGAGCCGCCGGTCTGCAAGATTCTCGACTACGGAAAATACAAATACCAGGCTCAGAAGAAGGCCGCCGAAGCCCGCAAGAGGCAGCGCACCGTCGAGATCAAAGAAATCAAGATGCGGCCGAACATCGACACGCACGACTACCACGTGAAGATGCGCTCGATCCGCCGCTTCTTCGAGGAGGGCGACAAGGTCAAAGTGACCTTGCGCTTCAGAGGCCGCGAGATGGCGCATCAGGAGCTCGGCGCGCAATTGCTCGACCGGGTCAAGCAGGACACCTCGACCATCGCCAAGGTCGAATCGGAGCCGAGGCTCGAAGGCCGGCAGATGGTGATGGTGCTCGCTCCGCGTTAGTGGCCTCCGCCCGCGCGGGCCTTGCAATCCGGCTTAAATCCACTCTATAAGGCCATCAGAGGAGCCGCCCGGCGGGGCATGCCGTGGCGGCTCGCATGCTTTCCACTGTCACGTACCTCTCCCTGCCCGCTGCCGTTTGGCGAGCCTCGCCGGGGACCAAGAAAAGGAAGCCAAATGCCCAAGTTGAAGACCAAGAGCGGTGCCAAGAAGCGCTTCAAGGTCACGGCCTCAGGCAAAGTGAAGTGCCAAGCCTCGCGCAAGCGACACGGCATGATTCAGCGCCCCACCAAGTTCATCCGGAATGCGCGCGGAACCATGGTGCTGTCCGACGAGGACGCCAAGATCGTGAAGAGAAATTTCCTGCCCTATAGCCGCTAGGCTTAAAGGGCCAGACTTCGAAGGAGCACCGTCATGTCCCGTGTAAAACGCGGCGTTACCAGCCATGCCCGGCACCGCAAGGTGATCAAGCAGGCCAAGGGCTATTACGGCCGCCGCAAGAACACCATCCGCGTCGCTCGCCAAGCCGTCGAGAAGGCCGGGCAATACGCCTATCGCGACCGCAAGGTGAGGAAGCGCACTTTCCGCGCGCTGTGGATCCAGCGCATCAATGCGGCGGCGCGCGAGAACGGCCTCACCTATGGGCGGCTGATCGATGGGCTGAAGAAGGCCGGTATCGAGGTCGACCGCAAGGTGCTCGCCGATATCGCCGTGCACGAGCCGCAAACCTTCAAGGGTCTCGTCGAGGCTGCCTCAGCTGCCGTGCGGGCTTAGGCCCTGAGGCCGCAGGCCATGGGAGCCTGAGCCATGAGCACGCTAGAGCTCTACAGTCTCAAGTCCGAGCTGCTTCATGCCATCGCCGAGGCTAACGACCTCGACAGGCTAGAAGAGGTCCGCGTTGCCGCGCTTGGGCGGAAGGGCCGCGTCTCCGAGCTGATGCAGGCGCTTGGCTCCTTGCCGCCGGAGGAGCGCAAGGCTTATGGCCAGGTCGTCAACAGTCTGAAAGATAGCGTTGGCGAGGCGCTGGAGGCCAAGCGCCGCGAGCTGACCAAGACTGCGCTCGGCCAAAAGCTCGCCACCGAGCGGGCCGACGTTACGCTTCCGGTACGCGAAGGCCCGCTCGCCGAGGGCCGCGTCCACCCCGTGAGCCAGGTCACCGACGAGATCACTGAGATCTTCGCCGAGGTGGGCTTCTCGATTGCCGAAGGGCCGGACGTCGAGACCGACTTCAACAATTTCACCGCGCTCAATATCCCGCCAGAGCATCCGGCGCGGCAGGACCACGACACGTTCTATCTCCCCGAGGCGCCCGACGGCACGCGCCCTGTGCTTCGCACCCATACGAGCCCGGTGCAGATCAGGACCATGCTCAGAGAGAAGCCGCCGCTCCGCATCATCGCGCCGGGGCGGGTGTATCGCTCCGATTCAGATCAGACCCACACGCCGATGTTCCATCAGGTCGAGGGGCTCGCGATCGACGAGGAGACGCATCTTGGGCATCTCAAGTGGGTGCTGGAGGAGTTCTGCAAGGCGTTCTTCGAGGTGCCGCAGGTGAAGATGCGGTTCCGCGCGAGCTACTTCCCCTTCACCGAGCCGTCGATGGAGGTCGACATCGGCTACGCCAAAGTCGGTGACGAATTCCGGATC
>DATFVO010000095.1:0-4967 GCA_035260265.1 Methyloceanibacter sp. | reverse complement strand
GCGCGAGCGCGCCGAGACGATGCCCGCCGTCACCGTGCCGCCAAGCCCGAACGGATTTCCCACGGCAATCACCCATTCGCCGATGCGCGGCGCCTGGTCAGCGATTTCGACGAACCTGAATCCAGGGCCGCCGTCCACCTTAAGCAGCGCGTATGCCGAACACCGCGGGCTTCACGCGCGCCACAATGTCCTCGAAGCCGCGCGGCGAAGGCTTATCGAGCGTGGCGACTGCCGACTGGAACCACTTCTGCAAGTGTCCCCGCGTGGATGAGCCCGGACCGGCGAGCCAGACCGTAACGAGCGCGATGGCCGCCACCAGAACCAGGATCTTGGCGATCCGACCCAATCTTGCAGAATCATGTCTCTCGAACATGGAGGCGTCCCGTCAGCGAATCCAAATCGACGACGCCGGTGCCTCGGCGCGAGGCCATCTCAATCCCCGCTACAAGTGAGTAACTCCGACCGGGGGAACGCAGCGCTTATCGGCTGGTTCCCGCTTGGAAGCACGCTGCTCTGCCATAATCGCGCCTGCTTCTTCGAGGATCGCAGTTCCCGGTGCTCGATGAGGGAGGTTGATAGATGGTCACGTGGGAGATCAAGGGGCGGGAATTCGGCAACTGCAATTGCAACTATGGCTGCCCCTGCCAGTTCAACGCGCTGCCGACGCACGGGCATTGCCGCGGGCTGGCGGTATTCGACATCGAGCAAGGCTTTCACGGCACGACGCGGCTCGACGGTCTGCGCTCTGCCGGCATCTTCCGTTGGCCCGGCCCCATCCATGAAGGCAAAGGCGAAGGCTGGCACATTGTCGACCGGCGTGCGACGCCAAAGCAGCGCGAGGCCCTGTTGCGCATCTTGCGTGGAGCGGACACAGAGCCCGGTGCCACCGTCTATCAGGTGTTCTCATCGACCTGCGATACCTTCCACGAGCACGCCGTCGCCGACATCGATTTCGAGCTCGACATCGAGGGGCGCAAGGCGCGCGCCAAGATCGAGAACCTGGTGGAGATGCGAGGCGAGCCGATCCTGAACCCGGTCACCGGCGGGCAGCACCGCGTACGCATCGTGCAGCCGAACGGCTTCGAGTTCGCGGAGGCGGAGATCGGCCGCGGCTGGTCCAAAATCACTGGGCCCATCAGCTTCACGCTTGAAGACACCTACGGGCAATTTGCCCACGTGCATCTTTGCCAAAGCGGCATGGTGCGCTGAGCGCGATCGCCGAGATGGGCTTTTGAGTCGATGTTGAGGCGCGACGGCGCGGTCGTACTTGCCGCCCTTGTCCTGCTCAGTTTGCTCGCGTGGTTGGCCGTCCTTGCCGGGGCTGGCACCGGCATGGATCCCGCTGCGATGAGCGGCTGGTGGCTTCCCGGCGCCGCCGCGCCTGCCTTCGGGTCTGACTGGACGCCAGCCTTTTTGCTCATAGCCTTCTTCATGTGGGCGGCGATGATGGTGGCGATGATGTTGCCGAGCGCGTCCCCTATGGTGCTCCTCTATGCTCGTGTCGCGCGGCAAGCGCAAAGTCGGGGACAAAGCCAACGCGCATCGGCTTCTATTGCAGCGTTTGCTGGCGGCCATCTCGCCTTGTGGATTCTTTTCAGCCTTGTGGCCGTCGCCCTTCAGTGGATGCTCGAACGTGCCGGAGCGCTGTCGGTGCTGATGAATTCCCGCAGCATGCTCATGTCTGGCGCGCTGCTGATCGCAGCCGGTCTCTATCAGCTTACGCCGCTCAAGAGCGCATGCCTCAAGCAGTGCCGGGCGCCAGCTTCCTTCATGGCCGCGCATTGGCGCCGCGGCGTGTTTGGCGCTTGGCGCATGGGACTTGAGCATGGCCTTTACTGCGTCGGCTGCTGTGCCGTACTCATGCTGCTCCTCTTCGTAGGAGGCATCATGAACTTGGTGTGGATCGTGGGGCTCACGCTGTTCGTGGCGCTGGAGAAGCTCGCGCCCTTCGGCGCAGCTGCGACGCGCGCAGCGGCAGCGGTGCTGATCGCGGCCGGGGCAGCCCTCGTCGTTCTCGGCTGGTTAGCGTGAGTAGAACTCGATGACGAGGTTAGGCTCCATGATCGTGGGGTAAGGCACGTCAGAGAGCGTAGGCACGCGTGTGAGCTTCGCCGTCATCCTGTTGTGGTCGACCTCGATATAGTCGGGCACCTGCCGTTCGGGGCTTTGCGAGGCTTCGAGCACCATGCCGGCATCCTTGGCCTTGTCCCTCACCTCGATCACGTCGCCCTCGCGGCAGCGATAGCTCGGGATGTTCACGCGCCTGCCGTTGACCCGCACATGGCCATGACTGACGAACTGCCGCGCGGCGAACACGGTCGGCACGAATTTCGCGCGATAGACGATGGCGTCGAGCCTTCGCTCCAGGAGGCCGATCAGCTTTTCTGAGGTGTCGCCCCTCAGTCTCGCCGCCTCGCGATAGATCGCCTTGAACTGCTTCTCGGTGATGTTGCCGTAATAGCGCTTCAGCTTCTGCTTTGCTCTGAGCTGCTGGCCGTAATCGGAAAGCTTGCCGCGGCGGCGCTGACCATGCTCGCCGGGACCGTATTCGCGCTTGTTGAAGGGGCTCTTGGGACGGCCCCAGATATTCTCGCCGAGCCTCCGGTCGATCTTGTGCTTGGCGTGAATGCGTTTGGTCATGCCTTCAGGACTCCAAAGTCAAATAAAGCTCTCCGCGGGCTTCACCCCGCGCCTTGAGACAAACCCTTGTTGGTGATGGCGGTGGCCCACTGGGCCGAATTGCGGCGCTCAATCCGACGCGCCCCAAGCTTTCGCCCGCGCTCTGTTACACGCGAATGAACGAAGGTGTCAATTGGACCCGGACGAGACAGGGGCGGGTTGGGCGGCTTGGGCCGCCGGTTGGGTGGCCTGCGCCGGAACAGCAGCCGGTGGGGGCGCCGAAGCCTTGGCGGCCTGGACGTAAGCGTTAATCGCGTTCGCCACCTTCTGTTTCTGCTCAGGAGGGCAATCCGGCCGCTTCGGCGTAACAACCTGAGTTTCGTCGCTCTTCGCCTCGGCTTGCGGTACTAGCGCCGGGGCGGGCTTCGGCGCCGCGGTGGAAGTCGCGGCACCGGCCGCAGGAGCGGCCTGCTGGGCAGGCGGGGTGGCGTCGCCGGCATCCTTCGCCGTGATCTTTACGCTGCCAGTGAAATAGGACACGGCGAAGATATGCAGCGCATTGATGAGGAGCATCTGATCGTGGCTCCAAACCTTCTTCGCCTGCTCGCCCCTCATCAGTGTCTCGTAGTTCGCACGCTCAAGCTCCGGAAGGCCGCATACTTCGGCATAGGCCGAGCGCGTTGCCACGTGAATCACGCGCCGCGCGTCTTCGGTGGGAATGACAAACTTGTTTGGGTCTGATTTGTCGACCTTCGCCGGCTTCCCGTCCGGACCAGGTGCCTCATCGGGAATGATGGAGAAGGCGTAAGTCATCAGCACGCGCACGGCGCTGTCGCTCAAACCCCCCTTCTGCTCGCCTCCGGGCGAAGCGGTGGGCTTGGTACGCGGGGCAAGCTCCTCGGCGGCGGGCCGCACGCCATTATTGTCGGCAGCTTTGAGAGGAGTGCCGGCCAGAAGCGTCAAGACCGCGGCGAGGACGGCCCCGCCCAACTGAATCCAGGCCTTTTGCATCAAAGCTGCCCCTCTCATCCCGTGGCGGAAGCTAGCCATCCCGGCAGGCCATCGCAATAGGAGAAACGGGGCGGAACTATGACACCTCGCTATCGCGGGCGCTGGCGGCCCCGCGTGAGCGCGGCGACGATCCCGCGCCATGTTCGCACGTCCTGGTCTGACGCGCCCATGCGATGGAACATGTTGCGAATGTTGCGCACCATTGAGGGGCGTTTTTCGGCGGGATAAAGGAAGCCGGCTTGGTCGAGCTCGCATTCGAGATGCTCGAACAGGGCGAACAGCTCGGAGCGCGTTGCCGGCAGCGTATCGGCGAAGGCAATCCCCTCTTGCGCAGGCCCGTCGAATTCGGTGACGCGCCCGAGCCGCGGCGCGGCGCTCGCGGACTTGAGCCATTCATAGCCGAACAGGAGCACCGCTTGAGGCAGGCTCAATGATGCGAATTCGGGGTTGACCGGCGCGGTGAGGATCGCGTCGGCCAACGCGATGGTGTCGTTGTCGAGGCCGCTCCGCTCGGGTCCAAACAGGACTCCGGTGCGCTCGCCCCTCTCTTCCCTCCGTTTGAGATCAGATGCTGCGCTTTCGGGAGAGAGCACAGGCTTTACCATCTCGCGCGGCCGCGCCGTCGTGGCAAGTACGAAATTGAGCTCGCCGATTGCCGCCTCGACGCTTGGATAGACGCGCGCGCTCTCGACGAGAAAGGACGCGCCAGCCGCGGCCGCGTGCGCCTTGTCGTTGGGCCAGCCGTCGCGTGGGGCAACTAGTCTGAGATCGGTTAATCCAAAATTGGCCATGGCCCGCGCGGCGAAGCCGATATTCTCGCCAAGTTGCGGTTTGACCAGAATGATCGCAGGCGCCGGGGTCGCGACCGTTGGTGCAGATTTGGGCAAGGCTGCCTTTGCAGGCGCGTGCCTTCTGCTCTCGACTCTTGCTTTCACCATGGAAGCACGATGCTATAGAGGGGCGGTTGCCTGCAATGGGGTGGCAGCCATGTTCAGCGCGGAAGCGCGCGAAAACATTTACCCTCCCGCGGGGAGATTTCAGACGTGATTAAGATCAAAGTGAAGAACCCGGTCGCAGACCTCTCCGGGGACGAGATGACGTTGGTCATCTGGCAGATGATCAAGGAGAAGCTGATCGAGCCTTATCTCGATCTCCCGCTGCTCACGTTCGACCTCTCGATCCAAAGCCGCGACGCCACCGACGACAAGGTCACGATCGAGGCTGCTCACGCCATCCAGGCCTGCGGTGTCGGCGTTAAATGCGCGACCATCACCCCCGACGAAACGCGGGTGAAGGAGTTCGGGCTGAAGAAGATGTGGAAGTCACCGAACGGCACT
>DATFVO010000094.1:0-5104 GCA_035260265.1 Methyloceanibacter sp. | reverse complement strand
ATGAACTCGCCAGCGAAGACCCCGATGCCCTCAATGGCGCTAGGCGCAAGATAAGTGCTGACCATCAGCATCTTTATGCCTCTTGGTTTGCCTCTGACGTGATTGGAGCTGGAAATGACGCGCTTGCCGGGACGACCGGCGCCGCTGGCCAGGCATGGTCATGCGGTATTTCCCCGAGCCTCCGCTGTAACCGCGACAAGCCCGCGCTTGCGTCTGAAGCGCCGCCGCATTTGCTGTTTGAGGGCGTCGATGCGGCGTTGCAGATAGGGCGAGAAATGTCCGGCGTAGCGCTCCCAGAGAGTGGGATTGCGCCAGTCGTCGGCTGACACGCGCCCGCGGCAAAGCGCCGAACCGCATTCGCAGTCGAACTCGTCATAGGCCGAGCCGTCGCACATGGCGTAGTCGATGGTGACCTCTTCGCCGGGCTGAATACGGTGCATAGCGACGATGGCCACTTGCCCATCGAGGCCAGCATTCGGCTCGCAAGAGTGATTGATGTAGTCTGGTGGCTCGTCGGGAGTGAGGGACGCAAGATAGAGTCCCTCCTCGACCTGCACGGTGTGGCGTCGTATTTCAGGCTCGAGTTCGTCGAGCTCGTCGGGGCCGATGATGCGGCCGCTCCACACGGCAATGAGCTCGCCGGGCTCGATCACGGCCCGAGCGTAGACGGCTTTGCCGCCGGTGACGTCACGATTTTGAACTGAACACTTGTCGGTGAGGTAAGACGTACAGTGGTCTTGGCTCACGAGACCTCCGCGTGTCGCGCCGAGCGGAGCGCTCCGCAGTATATTCATGGGCGGTGCCCAGCCGCTCCCGGCTCGTTTACCGCGCGCCAGAATCCCCAACGCGTGGTCAAACATATGAGAAGCTTTTGTGTCTATCTACAAAAAAACGCGGCTCGATCAATTATTGGTGGATAGCGGTCTGGCGGCGACGCGCTCCCGTGCAGCTGACCTCGTGCGGCGCGGCGCGGTGAGCGTGGAGGGCGCCAAGGCGCTGAAGCCTGGCACCTTGGTCAGGCGCGATGCGGTCCTGGTCGTGGACCGGTTTGCCTCGCCCTACGTCTCACGTGGCGGGCTCAAGCTCACCGCGGCACTCGACGCCTTCGGCTTCTCATCCGACGGGAGGGTGGCTCTCGACCTCGGCGCATCGACCGGGGGCTTCACCGACGTGCTGCTCGAGCGAGGCGCGGCCAAGGTCTATGCCGTTGATGTTGGCCGCGATCAGCTCGACAAGACGCTCCGCCGACCCCCGCGTGGTGGTGCTTGAGGCGACTGACGCAAGGCGCCTCGATACTTCGTTTATCAACGAGCCGGTTCAGGCGATCGTCGCCGACGTGAGCTTCATCAGCCTGACCCTGGTGCTCCCGGTCGCCTTCAGCCTTGCCGCGCCGGGTGCCTGGCTCGTCGCCCTAGTCAAGCCGCAGTTCGAAGCGGGGCGCGAGGGGGTGGGCAAAGGCGGGATCGTGCGCGATCCAGCAAAGCGCAACGAGGCGGCCACTAAGGTCCGGGAATTTATCGAGAAATCTGGCTGGACCGTTAGTGGCGAGATCGCTTCGCCAATCCTTGGCGGCAGCGGCAACGAGGAATTCTTGATCGGCGCCCGACATGGAGGTTGAGGTCGAGATCAGCAGGCTCGGCCGCTCAACAAACATAGTTTGGCAACTTCGGTCGCGGGCCCATAGAAGGCCTCGCCAAAGAGGGTCGCACCATCCGAAGGTTCAAGATTGAGCTCGACCGTGTGCGCGCCGGCGTGTCTCGCCCCCACCACAAAGCCGGCGGCCGGATAGACGCTGCCGCTCGTGCCGATGGAGATGAACAGGTCGCATGCCGCGAGCGTCCATCTCCCGCGGCATCTCACCGAACCACACCACGTCAGGCCGCATCGCAGCTTCGCCGCAAGCGAGGCAGGCAGTCTCGACGGTCAAGTCCTCGCTCCAAGGCGTACTCGTGCCGCAGGCTGCGCAAAGAGCACGCGTCAGCTCGCCATGCATATGGATGAGATTGCGCGTGCCTGCGACCTCGTGCAGCGCGTCTATATTCTGCGTGACGGTAAGCACGTTGCCAGTATGATCCCGCTCGAGCCTCGCCAGCGCCGTATGCGCCGCATTGGGCCGCGCATCGCGATGCCTTCGCCGGCGGAGATTGTAGAAGTCGTGCAGACGCATTGGGTTGCGGGCGAAGCCTTCAGGCTTCGCCACCTCCTCGAGCGGGACTTGCGACCACCGTCCACCTTTGTCGCGGAAGTGCCGAGCCCGCTCTCGGCCGACAGGCCGGCGCCGGTCAGGATGACGATGTTGTGGAAGGCTGCCACCGCACCACGGGCTTCTCTCTCGATGGGAACAGGACTACCATCGCTGGTTGCGAGGTGGGCCGAACGCCTGGTCTTACGGGGGTGAGCAACATGAAGCTTCGCAATTTCCTCCTTGTGAGTGTCGCTGTGATCCTGTCGCTCTTGAGCACGGCCGCAATGGCCGACAACTGCACCTGGGCGCCACATGGAAGCACCTGGGAACCTGTGTGGACGATAGCGGCCGCATGTATTGCCAGTCATGCCCCGCCGGTGGCGGAGCGGGCTCGGTCGTATCCTGTTCCGGCTAGCGCAGGGATCCTACCCCTTGCCGGTCTGGGCGCGATGGCGGAGGTAATGGTCGGCGAGAACGATGGCGACCATTGCCTCGCCGATTGGGACCGCGCGGATGCCGACACAGGGGTCGTGGCGCCCCTTAGTCGAGACCTCGGTTTCGTTCCCGTTCTTGTCCACTGTCTGCCGGGGGATCAGGATCGAAGAGGTGGGCTTTACCGCGAAAAGCGCGATTACCGGCTGCCCGGTCGAGATGCCGCCAAGAATGCCGCCGGCGTTGTTCGATTTGAACTCGGGCCAGCCCGCAGGCCGGTTGCGCATCTCGTCGGCGCTCTCGTCCCCTGACATGGCAGCGGCGGCAAAACCTGCGCCGATCTCCACACCCTTCACTGCATTGATGCTCATCAACCCACTGGCGATGTCCTGGTCGAGCTTGCCGTAGACCGGGGCTCCGAGCCCTGGCGGCACGCCGTCGGCGACGACCTCGATCACGGCGCCCGTCGACGAGCCTGCTTTCCGCACCTCGTTGAGGAACTTGGTCCAGATCTCGACTGCCTTGGGATCGGGGCAGAAGAACGGGTTGTTGTCGACCTCGTCCCACCGCCAATTGGCGCGGTCTATTCTGTGCGGCCCGATCTGCACCAGAGCGCCGCGTACGCGCATGTTGGGCACGATCTTGCGCGCGATGGCACCGGCGGCCACGCGGTTCGCCGTCTCGCGCGCCGACGCTCGGCCAGAGCCGCGCCAGTCGCGCACGCCGTATTTCACGAAATAGGTGTAGTCGGCATGGCCTGGACGGAACTTGTCTTTGATGTCGCTGTAGTCCTTGGAGCGCGGATCCTCGTTGGCGATTTCCAGCGCGATCGGCGTGCCGGTGGTCACTTGCGTGCCGGTTTCCTCATCAGTGAATACGCCTGATAGGATGGCCACCTTGTCCGGCTCTTGCCTCTGCGTGGTGTAGCGCGACTGGCCCGGCTTCCGCTTGTCGAGATAGACCTGGATGTCGGCCTCGGTGAGCGGAATGCCTGGCGGGCAGCCATCGACCACGCAGCCGATCGCGGGTCCGTGGCTCTCGCCCCAGGTGGTGATGCGGAAGAGATGGCCGAAGCTGTTGTGCGACATGGCCTTTCTTATGCGCCCACGCCGCCCCTTTGTCATTACCGGCAAGGATTGGGTCGCCGGGACACGCTACTCCTTCACCACGGAAATGTCGGGGGCGTCCTCATTCTTCATGCCCACCACGTGGTAGCCCGCATCGATGTGCAGAATTTCTCCCGTCACGCCGCGACCGAGGTCTGACAAGAGATAAAGCGCACCCGCCCCGACGTCCTCGATGGACACGGTGCGCCTGAGCGGCGAATTATATTCGTTCCACTTCAAGATATAGCGGAAGTCGGCAATGCCGCTTGCCGCGAGCGTCTTGATCGGCCCTGCCGAGATCGCATTGACGCGGATCCTGCCCTTGCCGAGATCGGCTGCAAGGTAGCGCACGCTCGCCTCGAGCGCGGCTTTGGCCACACCCATCACATTGTAATGCGGCATCACCTTCTCGGCGCCGTAGTAGGTGAGCGTTAGAAGCGATCCGCCGTTCGGCATCAGCTTCTCGGCGCGCCTGGCGAGAGCGGTGAAGGAGTAACAGGATATGAGCAGCGTCTGGGTGAAGTTGTCCTGCGTCGTGTCGACGTAACGCCCGTCGAGCTGCTCCTTGTCGGAGAAGGCAACGGCGTGGACGAGGAAGTCGATCGAGCCCCATTCTTTGGCGAGCGCAGCGAATACGCCCTCGACCGAGGGCTCGTCGGTGACGTCGCATGGAAGCACGAGCTTGGAGCCGATTTCCTTGGCCAGCGGCTCGACCCGCTTCTTGATGGCCTCGCCTTGATAGGTGAGCGCGACCTCTGCGCCCTGATCGGTGATGGCCTGGGTGATGCCCCAGGCGATCGAGCGGTTGTTGGCGACGCCGAGCACGACGCCGCGCTTTCCCGCCATCAATTTGCCGGTCTCGGCCATCCAGCCCTCTTATGTGCCCGGGCTTTATAGAGCCGGGGCGAGAGGGTCGGAAGGCTTTTTGCCGGAGGCTCGGTTCTCCGTAAGGATCAGCCTGCGAGCGACCAGGAGCCATCGAGGTCGCGGCAAGCGACACCTTCGATCTCGCGGCTGTAGCCGCCGAGCGAAAGGGAATAGATGAGGTGCCGGCAGATCCTGCCATGGTCGTCGCGGAAGGCTGAGATAGGCTTGACGCGGCCTTCGAGCGCGTGTTCAGGGCGCCGCCATACCAGGGTCACCCCGTCCCCGAGCTCGTTCAAGGCGAGTTGCAGGGCTTGCGCCGCGGCTTGGCGGTCGCTGCCATCGAGCTTGGCCTTAAGCTCGGCGAATTCAGGTGTGGGGTCAGAAGTTTCGCGCGTGACGATGACTCGCCACTCGTCGGCCTTGAGGGCAAAAGAGGCGGGCGCGAATACTGACAACAGGAGAGCGCCCGCCCCGATGATGATAGGAGCCTTAAAACGGAACGTACGCATGACCC
>DATFVO010000093.1:0-3048 GCA_035260265.1 Methyloceanibacter sp. | reverse complement strand
GTGCGCGACGTGGGGCGTGTCGAGCTTGGCGCCGCCGACTACAACCGCAGCGGTTATCTCGACGAGCGGGTCGCCATCCCGCTCGGCATCTTCCAGCGGCCGGGCTCCAATGCTCTCGCCACCGCAACGCAAGTGCAGGCGACGATGGCGGAGCTCGCCAAGTCCTTCCCCAAGGGCCTGCAATACGACATCGTCTACAACCCGACAGTGTTCATCTCGCAGTCGGTCGAGGCGGTGATCCGCACCATGTTCGAGGCGGTGGTCCTCGTCGTAGTGGTGATCATTCTGTTCCTGCAGACTTGGCGGGCGTCGATCATCCCCATCGTTGCCATTCCGGTGTCGCTGATCGGTACCTTCACCATGCTTGCGGTGCTTGGTTTCTCGCTCAACAATTTGTCGCTGTTCGGGCTCGTGCTCGCCATTGGTATCGTGGTGGACGACGCCATCGTTGTGGTGGAGAATGTCGAGCGCAACATCCGTGAGGGCTTGAGCCCGCGCGAGGCAGCCTACCGCACCATGGAGGAGGTGGGTGGCGCGCTGATCGCCATCGCGCTCGTGTTGTCTGCCGTGTTCATCCCCTCCACCTTCATCACCGGCATCACCGGCCAGTTCTTCCGTCAATTCGCGGTCACCATCGCGACGGCAACTGTGCTCTCGCTGCTCGTTTCGCTCACTCTGAGCCCGGCTCTTTGCGCTCTCCTGTTCAAGCCGCACGAGGCTGAACCGAGACGGAGAAACATTCTCACCCGTCCGGTTGCAGCCTTCTTCAAAGGCTTCAACCGCGCCTTCGAATGGGTGTCGTCGCGTTATGGCGCGCTCACCGGTCGGCTCGTGCGCGTCTCGCTCTTCATGGTCATCATCTATGTCGGCCTGATCGGGCTCACTGCCTATCAGTTCGTGAAGGCGCCGACCGGCTTCATCCCGGCGCAGGACCAGGGCTACCTGATCAACATCATTCAGCTCCCGCCTGGCGCCTCGCTCGCCCGCACCGACGAGGTCGCGCGCAAGGTGACTAAGATGGTGCTGGCGACGCCCGGTATCGCCCACGCCGTGCCCATCGTTGGCCTCGACGGCGCGACCTTCACCACTGCGCCCAATGCTGCGGTCGTGTTCACCCCGCTCGACGATTTTGCCGAGCGCGCCAAGAAGGGACAAAGCGCGCAGGCGCTCATTGCCAATCTCAATCAGCAATTTGCCAGCATCCAGGAGGCCTTCGTCATCAGCGTGTCGCCGCCGCCGGTGCGCGGTATCGGTACGACCGGCGGCTTCAAGATGGAGGTGCAGGACGTGCACGGCGGAGAGCCCGCCGAGCTCGAGTCCGTCGCCACTGCCATCATGGCGCAGGCCAATCAGACGCCTGGCCTTGCCGGCGTGTTCACCACGTTCAGCACCAAGACGCCGAAGGTGTGGGCCGATATCGACCGCGTGCGCGCCGAGATGCTTGGCGTCAGCACCGACGACGTGTTCACCACACTGGAGGTCTTTCTCGGCTCCCAATATGTAAATGATTTCAATTTCCTAGGCCGGACCTATCGCGTTACGGCGCAAGCCGACGGCAATTTCCGTCAGGATCTGCACGCCATCGGCAATTTGAAAACGCGCAATGCCAAAGGCGAGATGGTGCCGCTCTCTTCGGTCGCCTCGTTCCGCAACATCACCGGACCTTACCGCGTCGAGCACTTCAATCTGTTCCCCTCCGCTGCGGTGCAGGGCGGCACCGCTCCCGGCTATTCGACCGGGTTTGGTCTCGCCACCATGCAGAAGATCGCCGAGGCCAACTTGCCGGCGGGCTACGCCTACTCATGGACCGAGCTTGCTTTTCAGGAGAAGCTCGCCGGCAACACCGGCATCTTCATCTTTCTCGCCTCGGTGGTGTTCGTTTTCCTCCTGCTCGCCGCGCAATATGAGAGCTGGACGTTGCCGCTCGCCGTCATTCTCATCGTGCCGATGTGTCTGCTTGCCGCTGTGACCGGCCTTCTGTTGCGCACTATGGACGTGAACATCCTCGCCCAGATTGGATTCGTTGTGCTGATCGGGCTAGCCGCCAAGAACGCCATTCTGATCGTCGAGTTCGCGCGACAGAACGAGGAGCATGGCGAGGACCGCTACCAGGCCGCAACCGAGGCTGCGCGGGTCAGACTCCGCCCGATTCTGATGACTTCGTTCGCCTTCATCCTGGGAGTGCTGCCGCTGATGATCGCGACCGGCGCCGGCGCAGAGATGCGGCAGTCGCTCGGCACCGCCGTGTTCTTCGGCATGCTGGGCGTCACGTTCTTCGGCTTGATCTTCACACCGGTGTTCTACGTCGTGATGCGCAGATTCGCGCGCAAGCCTAGAGCCTATCCGACCGAGCAGCGCGCACCCGCCGAGTAGGGCGCTCGTCGTGCCCGGGACCTGACCCAGGCGGCCTCAGCCGAAAATGTGCGCGCCGGCTATGCCGTTGAAGATCGACTGCACCGCAAGCGCCGCAAGCAACACGCCGAACACGCGCACGATCACCTTGCGCGCCGTCAGCCCAATCAGCTGATGAATCTCCTGGGCGGCGAGCAGAAGGATGAGCGTCACCAGCATCACAGCAAGAATTGCGGCAACGACGGCGCCAAGAAGCTCAAGGTCGCCTTTGGTGCCGGCGGCAAGCACGATCGCGCTCGTCATGGCGCCAGGGCCGGCGATGAGGGGGGTGGCAAACGGAAACACCGCGATCTCGGCATGCGCCTCGGCCTTGTCCTCGGCCTCCTCGCTCTCCTTGGCCGACAAGGAGGCAACAGGGCCGGGGCGCTTTGCCAGCGTCATCTCGAGCGCGATCATGAATAGGATGATCCCGCCCGCCGTCTGCAGCGCTGAGAGCGAGACGCCAAGCTGGGTCAGGACCGGCTGCCCGACCAGGGCGAAGATGAGGATGATGATGGTCGCGATGAACACCGCCTTCACGGCAATCGCGCGCCGCTCGCCCGGCGTCATGTTCGGTGTGAGCGAGGCGAGCAGCACTGCCGTATCGATCGGGCCGATGACGGCAAAGAAGGTGGTGAACGCGGTGAGCGCGGTTTC
>DATFVO010000092.1:0-9523 GCA_035260265.1 Methyloceanibacter sp. | reverse complement strand
CGGTCTTTTTCGCCTATATCAGCGCCTGGGCCACGCCTGACGGCGTGGTGCAATTCCGTCCCGACATCTACCAGCAGGATGGCGGCGGGCCAGAGACGGCCTCGGCCTACTAAGATACCTTAGTCCACTGGTCATGGCTGGGCTTGTGCCGCCTGCGCGGGCCGGAGCGTTGTGAATTACGCGCCGCCAACGCCTTGGGTGTTGCTGGCGCGCCTTCGCGACATGTGGTAGAGCCAGCCAAATATTGAAGGGAGCATCCCCGCGGGCCAAATAGACGGGATTCAATCCCCCGTGTTGCTGGATAGGGCGGGTTCGAGCTCGAGGAGCAGTGGCCATGATGGCAAGTGAGATGAGGCGCGCCGAGGCGCGCGGGAACGAGTTCTTCACCAAGCATCTCGAGGACGCCGACCCAGAGGTCTTTTCCGCCATCGAAAACGAGCTCGAGCGGCAGCAGAACGAGATTGAGCTGATCGCTTCTGAGAACGTCGTTTCGCGCGCCGTGCTCGACGCCGCCGGCACGCTGCTCACCAACAAATATGCCGAAGGCTATCCGGGCCGGCGCTATTATGGCGGCTGTCAATATGTCGACGTGGTCGAGCAGCTCGCCATCGACCGCGCCAAGCGGCTATTCAACTGCGCCTTCGCCAATGTGCAGCCGCACTCGGGCTCGCAAGCCAATCAGTCGGTCTTGCTTGCGCTGATCAAGCCTGGCGACACGATCCTCGGCATGTCGCTCGCCCATGGCGGGCACTTGACCCATGGCGCTGCGCCGAACCTCTCCGGTAAGTGGTTCAATGCCGTGCAATATGGCGTGCGTGAGGGCGACAACCGCATCGACTACGACGCGGTGGAGAAGCTCGCGCATGAGCACAAGCCGGCGCTGATCATTGCTGGCGGCTCGGCCTATCCGCGCATCATCGACTTCAAGCGCTTCCGTGAGATCGCCGACTCGGTCGGCGCCTATCTCATGGTCGACATGGCGCATTTCGCCGGCTTGGTCGCTGCGGGCCTGCATCCAAGCCCGCTGCCGCACGCCCATGTGGTCACCACCACGACGCACAAGACGCTGCGCGGACCCCGCGCCGGCATGGTGCTTTCGAATGACGAGGAGATCGGCAAGAAGATCAACTCCGCGCTATTCCCCGGGCTTCAGGGCGGTCCGCTGATGCACATCATTGCCGCCAAGGCGGTCGCCTTCGGCGAGGCGCTGACACCCTCCTTCAAGCTTTATGCCCAGGCGGTGATCGACAACGCCAAGGCTTTGGGTGAGACGCTGGTCAAAGGAGGCCTGGCGCTTGTCTCCGGCGGCACCGACACGCATCTGATGCTGGTCGATCTCAGGCCAAAGAAGCTCACCGGCAAAGCAGCGGAGGTCGCGCTCGGTCGCGCCAACATCACCTGCAACAAGAACGGCGTGCCGTTCGATCCCGAGAAGCCTGCGATCACATCAGGTATCCGCCTTGGCTCTCCGGCCGGCACCACACGCGGCTTCGGCATCAAGGAGTTCCAGTCGATCGGCGGCATGATCATCGAGGTTCTCGATGGGCTTGCCGCCAATGGCGACGAGGGCAACGGCAAGGTCGAAGCCTCGGTCAAGAAGCGGGCCATCGAGCTTTGCGAGCGTTATCCGATTTACCGGTAGGCTTTGCGTGAGGGTGAGAAAGGGGAGGGCGATCGCCCATGCGATGCCCCTATTGCGGAAGCACCAACACGCAAGTGAAGGACTCGCGTCCTAGCGAGGACCACTCGACCATTAGGCGCCGCCGCGTGTGCGCCGATTGCGGTGGCCGCTTCACTACCTTCGAGCGGGTGCAGCTGCGCGAGCTGACCGTGATCAAACGCTCAGGCCGCAGGATGCCGTTCGAACGCGATAAGCTCATGCGGTCGGTGCAGATCGCGCTCAGAAAGCGGCCCGTGGATCCCGAGCGCGTCGAGCGTATGGTCAGCGGCATTGTGCGCCGGCTCGAGAACATGGGCGAGAACGACATCAGGTCCGAGATCATCGGCCGCCTGGTGATGGAGGCCTTGAAGGCTCTCGATGACGTGGCTTACGTGCGCTTCGCCTCGGTCTACAAGAATTTCCGCGAGGCCAAGGATTTCGAGGCGCTGCTCGGTGAGCTGGCTGCGACCGAGAACGACGACGAAATGTCGTCGAAGAAGGCGGCCGCCCCTGCCGAAGACTAAGTCCAAACCCTACATCAAGCCGATGAGCGCAAGCGACAAGGGTCATATGGCGCAGGCGCTTCAGCTTGCGCGCCGCGGGCTCGGGCTGACCTGGCCCAACCCTTCGGTCGGCTCGCTTGTCGTGGCGCCCTCAGGCGAGATCGTCGGACGCGGCACGACGGCGCCCGGAGGCCGTCCCCACGCGGAGGCCATCGCCCTTGACCGTGCCGGCGACAAGGCGCGCGGTTCCACGATCTATGTCACCGTCGAGCCATGCGCCCATGAGGGCAGGGGCATGGCCTGCGCCGATGTCATTGTCAAAGCAAAGCCCGCGCGCGTTGTGGTCGCTCTACGCGATCCTGATCCGCGCACGTCTGGCCGCGGGATCAAGCGCCTTATGGCCGCTGGCATCGAAGTCGAGGAGGGACTCCTGGCTGAAGAAGCGGCGGAGATCGCTCTCGGGCACGTCCTGCGTGTCACCGAGGACCGACCTGCCGTGACGCTGAAACTCGCCATTGGCGCCGACGGGCTGATGCCAAGAGGCAATGGCGCGCCGGTATGGATCACCGGCCCCGACGCCCGTGCACACGCCCATCTCTTGCGCGCCCGGAACGATGCCATCCTCGTCGGTCGTGGCACCATCCTTGCCGACAATCCGAGCCTCACCTGCCGGCTTCCCGGCATGTCGTGCCGCTCGCCGGTGCGGGTCGTCTTGGACCGGCGACTCCGCACGCCGCCCCAGGCGCATCTGTTCGACGATCTGATGGTGCCGGTCTGGCTTATCTGCGCCGCAGACGAGGAGCATCCCAGCACCGACTCACTCCAAGATCGAGGCGCCGAGATCGTCTATGTGCCGGTCGACTCGCACGGCATGCTTGGCGTGCGCGACGCCCTAGAGACCCTTGCCACCCGCGGCATCACGCGCGTGCTGGTCGAAGGAGGGCCCTCGGTTGCGCGCGCCTTCCTCGATGCCGACCTGGTCGACGAGGCGGTGATCTACCAAGGTGCCCACCCTGCGGGCGCCGACGGCCTTATGCCGTTCGTCAATGAAGGGCTCGACCTCCTGACCGCAATCGGTCATTTCACGCAAGTTCAATCGCGCTCGTTCGGTCCCGACCGGATGACGGCTTGGCGGCGGATGGGAAGATGTTCACGGGCATTGTCAGCGGCGTAGGCTCGCTGCGCGGGCGGCAAGGTGGCCGCTTCATCATCGCCTCGCCCTACAAGCGTTCGAGCCTCGCCGAGGGCGGGTCGATCGCCTGCGACGGCTGCTGCCTCACCATCGTTGAGGTGGGCAAAGCCAAGAAGGGCTCGGAGTTCACCGTCGATGTCTCCAATGAGACCCTGGCCCGCACCACGCTAGGCGAATGGCAGGACGGACGCCGCATCAATCTCGAACGGCCGCTTGCCTTGGGCGAGGAGCTCGGCGGACATCTCGTGGCAGGCCACATCGACGGGCGCGCCAAGGTCCTTGCCCGTCACACCGACGGCGACAGCGTCAGGTTTATCTTGGGGAGCCCTCCGGGGCTCGCCCGGTTCATTGCCACCAAGGGCTCCGTCGCGCTCGACGGCGTATCGCTTACCGTTAACGAAGTCGAAGGCAACCGTTTCGGCGTGAACATCATTCCCTACACGCTTCGCCGCACGACATGGGGAGACCGGGCGCCCGGCGATCTGGTAAATCTTGAAGTCGATCTCATGGCGCGCTACGCCGCTCGTCTCAGTGAAAGCCAAGGCGAGGCTCCTTGACCATCATCAGCAAGACCAGGGACCATCAGTTCCTCTCGCCCATCGAGGAGGTGGTCGAGGACGCGCGCAACGGCCGCATGTTCATCCTGGTCGATGCCGAGGAGCGCGAAAACGAAGGCGACCTCGTCATTCCCGCGCAGATGGCGACGCCAGACGCCATCAACTTCATGGCAAAGCACGGCCGCGGGCTGATTTGCCTTGCGCTCACACCCGAGCGCGCCAAGCAGCTCCATCTCGAGATGATGTCGCGCTCGAACCGCGTCCGGCATACCACGGCCTTCACCGTATCGATCGAAGCGCGCGAAGGCGTGTCGACCGGCATCTCGGCGCACGACCGCGCCCACACCATTTCCGTCGCCATCGATCCGACCAAGGACTATCGCGACATTATGACTCCCGGCCATGTGTTCCCGCTCATCGCCAAGGAGGGCGGCGTGCTCATTCGCGCCGGCCACACTGAGGCCGCCGTCGATCTTGCGCGGCTTGCCGGGCTTTATCCCGCCGGAGTCATCTGCGAGATCATGAACGACGACGGCACCATGGCGCGGCTTCCAGACCTTGTTGCCTTCGCGCAGCGCCACGGGCTCAAGATCGCGACCATCGCCGATCTCATCGCCTACCGGCTACGCTACGACCACCTGGTCAAGGTGGTGGCAGAGGGCAAGATCGAGAGCCCGTTCGGCGGCGCCTTCGACCTCAAGGTCTATTGCACGACTGTAGACCCCGCCGAGCATGTCGCGCTTGTCAAGGGCAATGTCGCTTCGGGAGAGCCAGTGCTGGTGCGCGTGCATGCGGTGAGCACGATCGACGACCTGGTGTCGACCGGCGGCCACCGCGAGACGCTGGTGCATAAGGCGATGGACGTAATCGGACGCGAAGGGCGCGGTGTCGTTATCTTGATCCGCGAGTCGCGGCCGGATGCCATCTCGGCGCGCCTCACCGAGCAAGCCGGCGGCGCGGGACAGCAACGGCTCATCGAATACGGCATCGGCGCGCAGATCCTGCTCGACCTTGGCGTGCACGAGATGGTGCTGCTGTCGAATTCGCCGCAGCGCAAGATTGTCGGGCTTGAGGGCTACGGGCTTAAGGTGACCGGCCATTGGGGTTTGGAGTAGCTGATCATGGCCCGCAAAAGTCCACGTTCGGTTCTGATCATCGAGGCGCGCTTCTACGAGGACATCGCCGACGAGCTCGCGCGGGGCGCCATCGAGGAGCTCAAGTCCCACCAGGTGGCATTCGAGCGGCTCTCCGTGCCCGGCTCTCTCGAGATTGCGCTTGCGCTCAGCCTCGCGCTCGCCAATGGCTTTGTCGGCAGGGCAGGGCGGCATCGCGGCTGCATCGCGCTCGGCTGCGTGATCAGGGGCGAAACCACCCATTACGACATTGTCGCACGTGAATCGGCGGCAAGCCTGCTTCAGCTCGCCGTGCAGCATGCTGTACCGATCGGCTTCGGCATCTTGACCTGCGAGAGCCGCGAGCAGGCCTGGGAGCGGGCGAGCGTCGATGGACGCAACAAGGGCGGCGATGCTGGGCGCGCCTGCCTCACGCTGATGCAGCTCGAGCAGCATTTCTCGCAAGCGAGCCGGCGCTAGCGGACATGACCGGGCGAGGCAGAGCTCCAAACCGCGCTTCGTCCCGTAGTGCGGCCCGGCTCGCGGCGGTCCAGGCGCTCTACCAGATGGACATGACGGGAATCGACCTTAACGAGGTGATCGCCGAGTTCGAGGCTTATCGCCTGGGGAAGGAAATCGAGGACTGCCAATATTGCGATGCAGAGGCGACCTTCTTCCGCGACCTCGTCGAGGGCGTGGTGCGCGAGCAGCTCAAGATCGACCCGCTGATCGATAAGCAGCTCGCCGAAGGCTGGCGGCTGACGCGTGTCGATTCGATCCTGCGTGCGATTCTGCGCGCTGGCGCTTACGAAATCCTCGATCGCGACGACGTGCCTGCGCGGGTTACCATCTCCGAATATGTCGATATCGCCCATGCCTTCTTCTCCGATGAGGAGCCGAAAGTCGTGAACGGTATCCTCGACCGGATCGGTCACAAGGCGCGGCCCGCAGAGTTTGCAAAACAAGGCACGAGCGATGGCTGACGATACCGAGCGCGTCGAGGGGAAGCGCCTTGGCGAGTTCGAAATCATCGCCAAGTATTTCGCTCCCCTTGCCACCGACACCGCATCGCTTGGCTTGCGCGATGATGCGGCCGTGCTCAGGCCGATTGAGGGGCAGGAAATCGTTCTGTCCTGCGATACCATCATTGAGGGCGTGCATTTCCTCAAAGACGATCCGCCGCAGTCGATCGGCCACAAGGCGCTCGCGGTCAATCTCTCCGACCTCGCCGCCAAAGGAGCCCGTCCTCACGTCTATCTCCTATCGCTTTCGCTGCCGCCGCGTCCTTCCGCGGCGTGGCTCGAAGCCTTCGCCGCAGGCCTGCGCGATCTTCAGGAAAGTGCGGGCGCCGCCCTGGTCGGCGGCGATACGAGCGCGACACCCGGTCCTTTGAGCATCACCATCACGGCACTCGGCGTCGTGCCGCACGGCCACGCCGTGTTGCGGCATGGGGCCAAGGACGGCGACAGGCTCTATGTGACCGGCATGATCGGCGATGGCTATCTTGGCTTGCGCGTCCTGAAAGAGCCTGCGCTCGCGCGATCCTGGAGCTTCACCGAGGAGGACAAGGCCTTCGTTGTGGAGCGCTATAGGCGGCCTCAACCGCGCAATGACCTCATGCTTCTCATCCGCAACTTCGCCACCGCCGCCATTGATGTGTCGGATGGCCTTGTCGGCGACGGCGAGAAGCTCGCCCAAGTCTCTCATGTTGGAGCAATGATCGAAGCCTCGCGCGTTCCCCTCTCCGAACCGGCGCGAAAAGCACTCAAGCACGAGCCGAAGCTTCTCGAAGCGCTCATTACTGCCGGCGACGACTACGAGATCCTTGCCGCGGTGCCAGATGTGAGCGGCACCTCATTCGAAGCCGAGGCTCGCCGCAAAGGCACGAGCGTGACCATGATCGGCCGCATCGAGGGCCGTGCCGGCGAGATGAGGGTGGTCGGTCGAGACGGCCGCGCTATCAAGCTTGAGCGCAAGGGCTTCGCCCATTTCTAGGCTCCAAACGCGGTTTTTGGCCGGATTTCACGTGTCCAAGGCGTCTGTTGCGTCCTGCCTACAACTTTGGCATTTTCCGCGCGGGCTTAAGCCGCGACTTTTCTATGGGGGCAGTCGGGCCGCGGGCACGTTCAAGTGTCTCGATGCTGCGGTCCTCTTCCTCCGCAATCCCAAACGAACGAGGCAGAATTTATGACCTGGGTCCTCTACGTGATTATTCTTTGCGCGACGCTCTCGATCGCCTATGGCGTCTGGACGACTAGGGCCGTTCTTGCCTCAGACCCCGGAACGACGCGCATGCAGGAGATCGCTGCCGCCATTCAGGAAGGGGCCCAGGCCTATCTCGCCCGCCAGTACACCACGATCGCTATCGTCGGCGTGGTGATCTTTCTCATTCTCGCTTATTTGCTCGGTATCCCGCAGGCGATCGGCTTCGCGGTCGGCGCGCTGCTTTCAGGCTCAGCCGGCTATATCGGCATGAATGTCTCGGTCCGCGCCAATGTGCGCACCGCGCAGGCCGCGACCAAGAGCCTGGCCGACGGTCTAAGCCTCGCCTTCCGCGCCGGCGCGATCACTGGCCTCCTCGTTGCCGGCCTCGCTCTTCTCGGCGTCTCGCTTTATTTCCTCATCCTCACCCAATTCGTCGGCCTGAGCCCGGCCTCGCGGGAGGTGATCGATGCGCTGATCGCACTCGGCTTCGGCGCCTCCCTCATCTCGATCTTCGCGCGGCTTGGTGGCGGCATCTTCACCAAGGGCGCCGATGTCGGGGGCGATCTCGTCGGCAAAGTCGAGGCCGGCATCCCCGAGGACGATCCGCGCAACCCAGCGACCATTGCGGACAATGTCGGCGACAATGTTGGCGACTGCGCCGGCATGGCCGCCGACCTGTTCGAGACTTACGTGGTGACCGTGGTTGCCACCATGGTGCTGGCCTCCATCTACTTCGCTGGCGGTGATCGCGTTATGCAGATGATGCTCTACCCGCTCGCCATCGGCGCGGTATGCGTCATCACCTCGATCATCGGCACGTTCTTCGTGCGGCTTGGCCCGAGCCAATCGATCATGGGCGCACTCTACAAAGGGGTGATCGCGACCGGGGTGCTGTCGCTCATTCTGCTTTGGCCGCTCACGGCTTGGCTCGTGGGCTGGGACACCGCGATGAAGGTCAGCGAGGTGAGCTTCACCGGCAAATCGCTGTTCTTCTGCGGCGCCGTTGGCCTCGTGGTCACCGCGCTGATCGTGGTGATCACTGAGTACTACACGGGCACCAATTTCCGGCCCGTTCATGCCATCGCCAAGGCCTCGGTGACCGGCCACGGCACCAATGTCATCCAGGGCCTCGCCGTCTCGCTCGAATCGACGGCGCTCCCCGCGCTTGTGATCATGGCGGGCATCGTCGTGGCTTACGGCCTTGCCGGCCTGTTCGGCATCGCCGTAGCGGTCACCACGATGCTCGCGCTGGCCGGCATGATCGTGGCTCTCGATGCTTTCGGCCCGGTGACCGACAACGCCGGCGGCATCGCTGAGATGTCGGGCATGCCGAAGGAGATCCGCAAAACCACCGATGCGCTCGACGCCGTAGGCAACACCACCAAGGCGGTGACCAAGGGCTATGCCATCGGCTCGGCAGGCTTAGGCGCGTTGGTGCTGTTCGCGGCCTATACCGAGGACCTCAAATATTTCGCCGCCAACGCCGACAAGTTTCCTTATTTCCAGGGCGTAGACCCGACTTTCACTTTGTCCAATCCTTACGTGGTCGTCGGCCTCTTCCTTGGCGGGCTGTTGCCGTATCTGTTCGGCGGCATCGCCATGACCGCAGTTGGGCGCGCCGGTTCTGCCATCGTCGAGGAGGTACGGCGTCAATTCAGAGAGAAGCCCGGCATCATGAAGGGCACCGACCGGCCCGACTATGGCAAGGCGGTTGATCTCCTCACC
Source organism: Methyloceanibacter sp. (assembly GCA_035260265.1). Taxonomy (GTDB): domain Bacteria; phylum Pseudomonadota; class Alphaproteobacteria; order Rhizobiales; family Methyloligellaceae; genus Methyloceanibacter. The sequence goes on along the minus strand of DATFVO010000092.1, from coordinate 569 downwards.
CGCGCGGCGATCAAGGAAATGCTCATCCCATCGCTCCTACCGGTACTGTCGCCTATCGTGTTCTACTTCGTCATCAAGTGGATTGCGGGTAAGAGCGCCGCCTTCTCGGCGCTCGGCGCCATGCTGCTCGGCGTCATCGTCACCGGCCTGTTCGTCGCCATCTCCATGACGGCGGGGGGAGGGGCGTGGGATAATGCCAAGAAATATATCGAGGACGGCCATTACGGCGGCAAGGGCTCAGACGCCCACAAGGCCGCTGTGACCGGGGACACGGTTGGCGATCCTTACAAGGATACCGCCGGTCCCGCCGTGAACCCGATGATCAAGATCACCAATATCGTGGCGTTGCTGCTGCTTGCCGTACTCGCTCACCAATAGGGGGTTATCGCCATCAGAGACCGCCGCCGGGACCGGGAATGCCAGTCCCGCCTCCTTGCTGGCCCTTGAACATCTTGCGGTTCGAGATATTGCCGAAGATCTGCTCGAGCACGCCCAAGTCCTTGCCGCGCGCCGGCGTCTCGCCCTTGTAGTAGTTGACCACGATGCCGTCCTTGAGCCCGTAATGGGCG
>DATFVO010000091.1:0-5295 GCA_035260265.1 Methyloceanibacter sp. | reverse complement strand
CTTCGAGCGCTACGTTCAGCAGATAGGCGAGGAAAGGCATTTGCGCGCCCTGGGGCGACCGCGCGTAAGCCTTCAAGCAACGAAGCGATGTATTCAGCGGCCTCCTGACGCGTAAAGTCTGGCCCCTCGCCAGAGGGGCTCAAACCGCCTACTGGAGGCCGGGCGCCGGACCCTGCCATTCGATTCTGCCTTATTTTCGCGCCGCTAACTCTCCAGCTTTCCAAAATCGCTGGTTTCGGCGGCAGCTGCCGCCCTAGGAAACACAGTTTCGGCTTATCAGCCTAAGGTTGTTTTAGTTAGTTCACACGCGTAAAGGACGTAAATTGCCCATGCCCGAATTTGACAGCGGCGGCTTGAAACACCATTTTCCGGGCGCATGCAAGCGGCCCCTTAGGCCCTTCGCCCTCAGCCTGACGCAATTTGCGCGGCTAGGAACGTCCCAATGAACATCGTCATCGTCGAATCGCCAGCAAAGGCAAAGACCGTCAACAAGTACCTGGGGCCAGGCTATCGAGTGCTGGCCTCCTATGGCCATGTCCGCGATTTGCCTTCGAAAAATGGCTCGGTCCTGCCCGACAACGACTTCGAGATGCATTGGGACGTCGAGCCCAAGGCCGCCAAGCGGCTCGACGAGATCGCCAAGGCCGTCAAAGGCGCAAACAAGCTGATCCTCGCCACCGACCCCGACCGCGAGGGCGAAGCCATCTCCTGGCATGTGCTTCAGGTACTCGACCGCAAGAAGGCTCTGACCGGCGTTCCGGTCGAGCGGGTGGTGTTCAACGCGGTCACAAAAGAAGCAGTACTCCACGCCATGCGTCACCCGCGGACGATCGATGGGCCTTTGGTCAACGCCTATCTCGCCCGACGCGCGCTCGACTATCTCGTGGGCTTCACTCTTTCCCCCGTCCTGTGGCGGAAACTTCCCGGAGCTCGCTCCGCCGGTCGCGTCCAGTCCGTGGCGCTCAGGCTCGTCTGCGACCGCGAGCTCGAGATCGAGCAATTCAAGCCACAGGAATACTGGACGATCATTGCCGAGCTTGCCACCGGCAAGAACGTGACATTCCAGGCCAGGCTGTTCTCTGCCGGCGGCAAGAAGCTCGAGAAATTCGACATTGCTGATGCTGCGACTGCCGAGCGGCTGAAGGCTGCGCTCGAAGGTGGCCGCTTCGTCGTTGCCAATATCGAGAGCAAGTCGCAGCGCCGCAATCCCGCCGCCCCCTTCACTACCTCGACGCTACAGCAGGAGGCCTCACGCAAGCTCGGCTTCTCGCCACGCCAGACCATGCAGCTCGCCCAGCGGCTCTATGAAGGCGTCGACCTTGGCGGCGAGGCCGAAGGTCTCATCACCTATATGCGAACCGACGGCGTGCAGATCGTGCCTGAGGCGATTGCCGCGGTTCGCCGCCTCGTCACTAAACTTCACGGACAGCGCTACGTACCCTCTTCGCCGCGCGAATACGAAACCAAGGCCAAGAATGCGCAGGAGGCGCATGAAGCCATCAGGCCGACCGACTTCAACAAGGAGCCCGATTCCGTCTCACGCTATCTCGATGACGATGCCGCGCGGCTCTACAAGCTCATCTGGTCGCGCACGCTGGCAAGCCAGGCTTCGAGCGCCGAGATCGAACGCACCACCGTGGACATCGACGTGACCGGCAAGGACGGTAAGCACTACGGCGTGCGTGCAACCAGCTCGGTGATCCGCTTCGACGGTTTCCTGAAGATCTACGAGGAAGGCATCGATGATGCCATCGGCGAAGACGGCGCACTGCCTGCGCTCAGCAACGGCGCCGCGCTCGACCCCCGCAAAATCGAGGCCAAGCAGCACTTCACCGAGCCGCCGCCGCGCTACACCGAGGCGACCCTAATCAAGAAGATGGAGGAGCTCGGCATCGGCAGGCCCTCGACCTACGCCACGACGCTGAACGTGCTCCGCGACCGCGAATATGTGCGGCTTGATAAGAAGCGGCTTTATCCCGAGGACAAGGGGCGCCTGGTCACGGCCTTCCTCGAAAGCTTCTTCCGCCGCTATGTCGAATACGACTTCACCGCCGACCTTGAGGAGAAGCTTGACCTCATCTCGGCCGGCAAGCTCGAGTGGAAGGACGTGCTCCGCGACTTCTGGCGCGAGTTCATCGCCGCGGTGAACGACATCGGCGAGCTTAGAATCGCCCAGGTGCTCGAGGCACTGAACGAGCTGCTCGGGCCGCATATTTTTCCCGAGCCGCAGGATGGCGGCGATCCGCGCGCGTGTCCCTCCTGCGGTAATGGACGGCTCAGCCTGAAGGTCGGCAGATTCGGCGCGTTTATCGGTTGCTCCAACTATCCGGAGTGCCGTTACACGCGCCAGATCGCAGACACCAACGGCGAGAAGGCCTCCCTTGCCGGCGAGGCCAAGGTGCTCGGCACCGATCCCGAAACCGGGTTTGAGGTCACGCTACGTACCGGCCGCTTCGGTCCTTACGTTCAGCTTGGCGACGGCAGCGGCGAAGAGAAACCGAAGAGGGCTTCGATCCCGAAGGGCACAGACCCCGAGCACATCGATCTTTCCCGCGCGCTTGCGCTGCTCGCGCTGCCCCGCGAAGTCGGTCTGCATCCCGAGACAGGAAAACCGATTCTGGCGGGGTTCGGCCGGTATGGACCCTATGTCCAGCACGACGGCAAATATGCGAGCCTGAGCGCGCCAGAGGAGGTCTTCGAAATCGGGATCAATCGTGCGGTAAGCCTTCTCGCGGAGAAGGCGGCAAACCGCAGGCAGCGCGCTTCGAGTGTCGTCAAGGAACTCGGCGAGCACCCGGAGGGTGGCGGCAAAGTTCAGGTGCTGTCGGGCCGCTACGGTCCTTACGTGAAGCATGGCAAGGTGAATGCGACCTTGCCTAAGGATCGCGACCCAGAACAGGTCAGTCTGCAAGAGGCGGTCGAACTGATCGCCGCCAAGAGCGCCAAGGGTCCTGCTAAGAAGGCGCCGAGGAAGTCTGCACGCAAAGGGGCAAAGAGCAACAAAGAGGCCGTCGAAGAGACGGCAAGCTGAGCAGCGCTGCTGGCAAAGACCAAGAGCGTGCGGCGCAAGATGACTGTGGGCAAGCTTCCTTCTAGAAAAGAGATTTTGGATTTTCTTCAGACCGCAAACCGGGAGACCGGCAAGCGCGAGATCGCGCGCGCCTTCGGCATCAAGGGCGGCGACCGTATCGCGCTTAAGGAGCTGCTGCGCGACATGGCCGATGACGGTCTGATCGCCGGTTCGCGCCGTAAACTGACGCGCCCTGGCGTACTGCCTTCGGTTACCGTCATTGAGATTGTCGCCCGCGACCCCGACGGAGAATTCGTCGGTCGCCCTGGCACTTGGGACGAGGAGCACGGGCCTGCGCCACGCATCGTCATGGCCGAGAGCAAGCGCGGTACCGGTCCCGTTGCCGGCATAGGTGATCGCGTGCTGGCGCGCATCACGCCATTAGGTGCCGACGCGGACTACCCCTATCAGGCGCGGACCATCAAGCGGCTCGCGCGTGCAACGCAAAGGCTGCTCGGCATCTTCCGCGCACTGCCTGGAGGCACCGGCGTCATCGACCCGGTCGACCGCAAACAGCTCAAGGAATGGCCGGTCACGCGGGGGAACACGGGCGACGCAGAGAACGGCGAGTTGGTCCGCTTCGAGCTTGCTCGCGGCGGCCGCTATGGCGTCCAGACCGCGCAGGTCATTGAGAGGCTCGGCAATCCTGCCGCGCAGCAGATGACGAGCCTGATCGCGGTGCATGCCCACGGCATCCCCGATACCTTCCCTGAGGCTGCTCTCGCCGAGGCAGAGGCGGCCAAGGAGCCTGACCTCAAGCGCCGCGAGGATTTTCGGCAGCTGCCCCTCATCACCATCGACCCGTCAGACGCTCGCGACCATGACGATGCGGTCTGGGCCGAAGCCGACCCTGATCCTTCAAACCGCGGCGGCTGGGTGGTCATCGTCGCTATTGCCGACGTCTGCTCCTACGTCCGACCGGGCAGCTCGCTCGACAAAGAGGCGCGGAAGCGCGGCAACTCAGTCTATTTCCCCGATCGCGTCGTGCCGATGCTGCCGGAGCGAATCTCTAACGACCTTTGCTCGCTCAAGGAAGACGAGCCGCGGGGCTGCCTCGCGGTGCGCATGGTGTTCGACAAGGACGGGCGAAAGCTCAAGCATCGCTTCTTCCGCGCCCTGATGCGTTCCGCTGCAGGTCTCACCTATGAGCAGGCACAAGCAGCGATAGACGGTCGTCCCGACGAGGTGACCACCCCACTGCTCGATGCCGTGCTCAGGCCGCTATGGGGCGCCTATGCTAGCCTCGTTCTCTCGCGCACCGAGCGCGCGCCGCTCGACCTCGATCTGCCCGAGCGCAAGATCCTGCTCGATGACCAAGGTCGCGTGCGGACTGTGGTGACCCCTCCCCGGCTCGACGCCCACCGCCTGATCGAGGAGTTCATGATCGCCGCCAATGTCTCCGCAGCTGAGACGCTGGAGGCTAAGCGGTCGCCCCTCATCTACCGCGTTCACGATGCGCCTTCTAAGGAGAAGCTGTCCTCGCTTGGCGAGTTCCTCGCCACCATTGGCCTCAAGCTGCCAAAGTCGGGCACGCTCAAGCCAGCCCATTTCAACCGCATCCTGGCCGATACGCGGGCGACGCCGACCGCAGAGCTCGTTGGCGAGGTGGTGCTGAGAAGCCAGGCGCAGGCCGAGTATAGCGACGACAATCTCGGGCATTTCGGCCTCAATCTGCGCCGCTACGCGCATTTCACCTCCCCGATCCGCCGCTACGCCGATCTCATCGTCCATCGCGCGCTGGTGCGAGCGCTTGGCTTCGGCAATGACGGGCTGACCGACGCCGAGATGGAGCAGCTCGAGCGGATCGCACAAGCGATCTCCGATACCGAGCGGCGCGCTATGGCGGCTGAGCGCGAGACGGCTGACCGCCTTATCGCCGCCTATCTCGCCGACCGCATCGGCGCGAGATTCCAAGCGCGGGTCTCAGGGCTGGTGCGCACCGGCCTGTTTGTGCGACTGGTCGAGACCGGAGCCGACGGCTTCGTTCCAGCCTCGTCCATCGGTCGCGAGTATTTCTACCATGACGAGGCGCGGCATGCGCTTGTGGGCGAGGATACCGGGCTCGCCTATCGCCTACTCGACCCGGTCGAGGTGCGTCTGGTCGAAGCGATCCCGACGGCAGGGGCGCTTAGATTTGAGATGCTGAGCGAAGGCCGCTCGGTCGGCACGCGACCAAAGGGCGCCCCGCGCCACAATGACAAGGGCAGGCCCCGACGCTACAAGGG
>DATFVO010000090.1:0-4579 GCA_035260265.1 Methyloceanibacter sp. | reverse complement strand
CTTGTCGCTTTTGCCCATGCTGACGACGCGGACTTCTTCGCCGTATTTTTCGCCAAATAGGGCGAGCGCCCCCTGGGCGATTGCCGCTTCGGGCGTCATGAGGTGGGTCTCGACCGGCTCGTTCTGTAGGATCATGGCGTTGACCAGATCCTCGACTGCGCGGATCTCCTCGTGAGTCATGGGCTTGTGATGGGAGAAGTCGAAGCGCAAGCGTCCCGGCTCGACCAATGAGCCCTTCTGTGCCACATGGGTGCCGAGCACTTGGCGGAACGCCTCGTGCAGCAGATGAGTCGCCGAGTGATGGGCGCGAGTTGCGGTGCGACGCGCATGGTCAACCTCCAGCGTGACTTCGTCACCGATCTTGAGATTGCCCCTCTCTAAAGCGCCTGAGTGTAGAAAGAGGCCGTGCAGCTTCTTCTGCGTGTCCTCCACACTGAACAGCGTGTTCTTGCCGAGCGTAAGCCAGCCCCGGTCGCCGATCTGTCCGCCGGACTCCGCGTAGAATGGCGTCTGATTGACAATGACGATGCCGCGCTCGCCCGCCTTCAGCTCCTTAACGCGCTTGCCGTCCATGACCAGAGCCACGATCTCGCCCGAGGCCGTCTCGGTCTCGTAGCCGAGGAACTCGGTCGCGCCGATCTCCTCCTTGAGCTCGAACCAAAGGCTCTCCGTCGCGGCCTCGCCTGAGCCGGCCCACGACTTCCGTGCTTCCGCGCGCTGCCGCTCCATGGCTTTGGCAAAGCCCTTCGCATCGACGCCAATGCCGCGCGCCTTCAATGCATCCTCGGTCAGGTCGTATGGGAAGCCGTAGGTGTCGTAGAGCTTGAAGACGACTTCGCCGGGCAGAGTATTGCCGCGCTTCAAATTCCGCGTCTCCTCTTCGAGCAGCTTCAGCCCGCGGCCGAGCGTCTCGCGGAAGCGCGTCTCCTCGAGCTTCAGCGTTTCCTCCATCAGGCCTTGGCCGCGCTCGAGCTCGTGATAGGCGCGGCCCATCTGGTCGATCAATGCCGGAACGAGCCGGTAGAGCAGAGGCTCCTTGGCACCAAAAATATGGGCATGCCGCATGGCGCGCCGCATGATACGGCGAAGGACATAGCCCCTGCCCTCGTTCGACGGCAGCACGCCGTCGGCGATGAGGAAGGCCGACGCGCGCAAATGATCGGCGATGATGCGGTGGCTTGGCGCGTGCTCGCCTTCCGCCCTGACGCCCGTGAGCTCGACCGAGGCCGCGATCAGCGCGCGGAACAGATCGATCGCGTAATTGTCGTGGGTGCCTTGCAGGACTGCGGCGATGCGCTCGAGCCCCATGCCGGTATCGATCGAGGGCCGCGGCAGCGCGGCGCGCTCGCCGCCTGGAAGCTGCTCGAACTGCATGAATACAAGATTCCAGATCTCGACGAATCGGTCGCCTTCAGCGTCGGCACTGCCGGGAGGGCCGCCTTTGACCATAGGGCCGTGGTCGTAGAAGATCTCCGAGCTCGGCCCGCAGGGGCCGGTATCGCCCATCGACCAGAAATTGTCTGAGCCTGCGATCCTGATGATCTTCTCATCTGGAAAACCCGAGATCTTGCGCCAGAGTTCAGCCGCCTCGTCGTCGTCCTGGTAGACGGTGATCAGCAGCCGTTTCTTGTCGAGGGCGAAGTCGCGGATAAGAAGCTCCCAGGCGAGCAGGATCGCACGCTCCTTGAAATAGTCGCCGAAGGAGAAATTGCCGAGCATCTCGAAGAAGGTGTGGTGGCGCGCGGTATAGCCGACATTGTCGAGGTCGTTATGCTTGCCGCCGGCGCGCACGCATTTCTGCGACGAGGCCGCGCGCGGGAAGCGCGCCTTCTCCTGGCCGGTGAACACGTTCTTAAACGGCACCATGCCAGCATTGGTGAACATCAGCGTCGGGTCGTGACGCGGCACGAGTGGGCTCGATGGCACGACCTCGTGGTCGTTCTTGGCGAAGAAATCGAGGAAAGCGGCGCGAATGTCGCTGGTGCTAGTGTGGCCGAGGCTCGTGTGGCTCACGCCGGCCGAGGCAGCATCCTTGTGTTTGGCACTAGCGCTAGTGCCTTTCGCGCTCGTGTGTTTGGCGGATGTCATCGGCAGTTTGACGGGAGACCTTGTCTTAGAAGGGACCGGCGCTATCGGAGCCTGCCTCGTTCGGCCCAGCCCAAAGCGCCGCTAGCCCTTCCCTGAACATAAAGGGCTTTACGGTCCCGCGTCAGACATAAGGTCAGGAGACGGGGCTGGCAAGCGCGCCCTTTGATACTGCTCCCGCTCCAGAACTCGCGCCGCCTAACTCAGCGGCGGCCCCTTCGCGCGGCGCCGCCTGACAGCGGCGTGACGGAGCCCTCGCCCTCGGCAAGGCCGCCCTCGCCACTTTCGGCGCTTCCGCCCTCGCCAGCATCGCCGCCGCCATCGAGGATCTGGCCGGCGATAAGGCCTGCATTCTGGCGGATGGCCCGCTCGATTCGCTCTGCCGTCTCGGGATGCTCCTTCAAATAGGCCTTGGCGTTCTCCCTGCCCTGGCCGATGCGCTCCGAATCGAAGGAGAACCAGGCGCCGGACTTCTCGACGATGCCGGCCTTGACCCCGAGATCGACCAGCTCGCCGGTCTTGGAGATGCCCTCGCCATACATGATATCGAACTCGATGGTCTTGAACGGCGGCGCCACCTTGTTCTTCACCACCTTGACGCGGGTCTGGTTGCCGACCACCTCGTCGCGCTCCTTGATGGCGCCGATCCGGCGGATATCGAGGCGCACCGAAGCGTAGAACTTGAGCGCGTTGCCTCCGCTCGTGGTCTCTGGCGACCCGAACATCACGCCGATCTTCATGCGGATCTGGTTGATGAAGATCACCATGCAGCGGGACTTGGAGATCGAGGCGGTGAGCTTGCGCAAAGCCTGGCTCATCAGCCGCGCCTGCAAGCCGGGAAGCTGCTCGCCCATCTCGCCTTCGAGCTCGGCCTTTGGCGTTAGCGCCGCGACCGAATCGATCACCAGCACATCAATCGCACCAGAGCGCACCAGAGTATCGGCGATCTCGAGCGCCTGCTCGCCGGTGTCGGGCTGGGAGATCAGGAGCTGCTCGAGATCGACGCCGAGCTTCCGCGCATAGACGGTGTCGAGCGCATGCTCTGCGTCGATGAAGCCGCAAATGCCGCCGCGCTTCTGCGCCTCGGCCACGACATGCAGCGCGAGCGTGGTCTTGCCTGACGACTCTGGGCCATAGATCTCGATGACGCGGCCACGCGGCAGCCCGCCGATGCCGAGCGCAATATCGAGCCCGAGCGAGCCAGTGGAGATGGCCTCGACCTCGACCGCCTTGTCGTTCTGACCGAGCCGCATGATGGAGCCCTTGCCGAAGCCGCGCTCGATCTGGGAGATCGCAGCCTCAAGCGCCTTCTCTCTATCCATCTCAGCTCCTTCGACGAGGCGCAGCGCGACATTCAACATGGAGAGTCTCCCTTATTTCACAAGCCCGATCCGAGTCGCAAATGATGCTCTTTTGCTCCGCACCCTCTCCCGGCGTTCCGTACAGCCTCCCAATCGGCTCGTTGCGGGGAGAGGGTGCGAAGATGCAACCTGGGAAATGTACACGTTTTGTTCTCGTTCTGCAATTGTTCTTTTTGCGCCTAACAGCGCCGCAAAAACCTTCTCATCTCGTCGGTTCGGCACTGACCCCCTGCCGTTGGTCCCGCTAGACCCACTAAAACGAGGAGACAAACTAATGAAATCCCTGGCCACCATTCTTATCAGCGCAGCGCTCGGCGCCGACATGCTTGCTTTCTCTTCGCTTAGCGCGTCGGCGGCGATCGTGTGCACCGGCAATGTTTGCTGGCACGCCCACGAGCGCTACGAGTATCCGCCGGGAGCGCATGTCACCATTCACGAGGACAACTGGCGTTGGGGGCCTGACGAGCGCTTCGCGTTTCGTGAGCACGGAGAAAACTGCTACTGCTCCTTCTTAGCCCCGCACTTGTTGTCCTTATCGATCTAGACGCCGCCTGCCTTCTCGCAGTCAGCCTTAGTCTTCGCATCTGTGATCGCTGCAAATTAGGGGGCCGCGAGGGCCGTCGCAAAAGCGAGCGTCATGAACGCCAAGAGGAGCCTCTTCATGGTGATTCTCCCTATGTGATGCTTGGAATCAAAGCATTGGCCAAAATGGCGTAGGGAAAACGAATGGCGGCCAGTCAGGTTTTGGATGCGGGCCAATCAGCGGCCTCTCAACCAAAAAGAGGCCGCCTTGAGCGGCGGCCTCGCGCGAGACTTGTGGCGCGGCGCCTGGGCCGGCCTATAAGTCTCAGCGATAGAGACGGCCACAACGGGCGCACCAGCAGTCGAACAGCCGGCACACCATGGTGTAGCCAGGCCTGCAAAACGCATCGAAGCGGCAGGCCACGGTATCGATTGGAGAATAGTTCTTGGCCGCTCGGGCAAGACCGAGCGTGCCGGCCCCTGTGGTAGCATCGGCCTTCCAGACGAAAGACCCAGCGAACAGCACGAGAGCCGCCGCCGCAATCGCTAGCGCGATTTTACGCATGTTTCCCTCCTATTGGTCTGGATCCCCTTTCCCCCGTTGGAACGCG
>DATFVO010000089.1:0-5972 GCA_035260265.1 Methyloceanibacter sp. | reverse complement strand
CCTGAGCCGAGATAATCCGGCGCGACGACATGGTAGTCCTGCGACAAGAGTGGGATGAGCTCACGAAATTCGTGCGAGGTCGACGGGAAGCCGTGCAGCAGCACGATGGTGGGACGCGCGGGATCGCCCGCTTCGCGATAGAAGATGGCGTGGCCGCCCACCGTCGCGGTCCGGTAATAGGTCTTGGGCGGAAGCCGCATCTCATCGGTCGATGCCTGGCGTGCTTGGGGCGAACCATAACGCGACGAGACAGCGACGGTTCGCATCACCACGCCAGGCATCGATATCCTTCAGTGCGCGGTCTAATCGCCGCCGACGGACCCTTCGGGCGGCATGGTCTTTTGCTTGATGTTTTTCAGCCCAGCCATAAAAATATCGCCGACGATCTTCTTCGCCTCGTCGTCGCTCTTGCCGTTGGCGTCGAAGGTCGCGTCCCAATGAATGACGGTGCGTCCGGGATCGCGCTCATCGGGCTCGACCCAGAGCTTGGCCGAATAGTCCTTCACCGGAAGCGGGCTTTCAATGATCTCGTAGCTGTAGCTCGTGTCGTCTGACCCCGTCAGCTTCTCCTCGATCGAGCCGCCATCGTCCTTGAGCGTGAGCACGCGGACTGTGTCGCTGCCTTCCTTGCTCTCCTTGCAATCGGCGACGGCCGGATGCCAATCCTTGATTGAGCAGAACTCTGAGATCGTCGACCAGACGGTTAGCACCTGCGCTGGCGCTGCGATCTTCTTGTTTACGTCGAGCGCATAGGCGGAGCCACTCGTGGCGGCAAGCACGATGAGCGCGGTAATAGCATATTTCACGAAAGGCATTCGCTTCCTCCATTGCATAGGCCGGCTTGCCGTCGGCTTCTCGTGACGTTGGTCAGCCCTCCAGCAGCCGTCGCGCGATGACGTGAGCCTGGATTTCGGCGGCGCCCTCGAAGATCGAGAGGATACGCGCGTCGCACAGGACCCGGCTTATGGGGTATTCGAGCGCGAAGCCGTTTCCGCCGTGAATTTGCAGCGCATTGTCGGCGGCAGCCCAAGCCACGCGTGCGGCGAGCAGTTTGGCCATACCGGCTTCGAGATCGCAGCGGCGGCCCGCATCTTTCTCGCGCGCGGCGAAATAAGTGAGCTGGCGGGCGAGCAGGATCTCCGCCGCCATCATCACGAGCTTGTCCGACACGCGCGGGAAATTGATGATCGGCTTGCCGAACTGAACGCGCTCCCTGCCATAGCGCAGCCCAAGATCGAGTGCGGCTTGAGCGACGCCGATGGCGCGCGCAGCGGTCTGGATGCGCGCCGCCTCGAAGGTCTGCATCAATTGCTTGAACCCCTGGCCCTCGATCCCGCCGAGCAGATTTTCTGCAGGCACGGCAAAGCAGTCGAAGGAAATGTCGAACTCCTTCATGCCACGATAGCCGAGCACCTCGATCTCGCCGCCGGTCATGCCTTCGGCCGGGAAGGGATTGCCGCCGGTGCCGCGCGGTTTCGGCGCCAGGAACATCGAAAGCCCGCGATAGCCCTTCTCCTTGGGATCGGTGCGGGCGAGCACGGTCATCAGATCGGCACGGGCGGCGTGCGTGATCCAGGTCTTCTGCCCGGTGATGCGGTAGACATCACCGTCGTGGATGGCGCGGGTGGTCAGAGAGGCGAGGTCCGAGCCAGTATTGGGCTCGGTGAACACGGCCGTCGGCAGGACCTCGCCCGAGGCGATCTTTGGCAGCCACGCCTGTTTCTGCGCGTCCGTACCCGCGTTCAGGATCAACTCCTCGGCGATCTCGGAGCGCGTGCCGAGCGAGCCAACGCCGATATAGCCGCGTGACAGTTCCTCGGAGACGACGCACATCGCCTCCTTGCCGAGACCGAGCCCGCCATATTCCTCGGGCAGCGTGAGCGAGAACACTCCGAGCTCGCTCATCTTGGCGATGAGCGGCAGTGGGATGTATTCGTCCTTGAGGTGCCATTCCTGTGCGTTGGGCACGACCTCCGCTTCGGAGAACCGGCGCATCTCGTTGCGGATATTTTCGAATGTCTCGTCGAGGCCCGGATCGCCGTAGTTGGCTACCGCCGCGCCTTGGGCGTGTTGGATCAACTCGACGACGCTCGAGCGCGTATTGGGAGTGACGCTCTCGATCAGCGGTCTTGCCGCCGCGATGAACCCGATGAGATCGTTCTCGTCCACGCCGAGCTCGTGCATGCGCACGATCTCGCCCTGGCTCATCATCACCCCGCCGAACAGCTGGCCGAGATATTCGCAAGCACCGATCTGGGTGAGCAGGCGCTCGATCTCGCCGAAGCGGCCCTCGCCTGCCATCCGCTTCGCATAGCTTGCAAGCTGCTCGATGGCCGCGGCATAGGTGGCGACCCAGGCAAGGCCATGGGCTGCGCGTTCCTCGCGCTCGAGCGCGGCACCATCGATCTTGCCGCCCCATGAGACCTTGGCGGCGACCGCTTCGACCGCGGTGTCGCGTAGGGTGCTTGCGGCTTCGGCAGCCGACTCCAGCAATGGAATGAGCTCGCGGGAGCTCGGCGCCTCGCTCCCCCTCAAAGTCTCTGCAGCGGTCAAATCTTGCTCCTCATGCGAAAACCCCTATGACCTCGGCCCCACGGAAGCTTGCTCAGGGCGCCAAGTCAAATCGGAATTCGCGCACGCGGAGCCCGTGGCTAGAACGCCCCGAGAGGCTCGCCCTCGACAACCGACTCTTGCACAAGGCCCGTCCACACCTTCTCCGACGGACCTTCCGGCTCCGGAACGGGCTGGGCCTCAGCCTCGGCTTTCTCGCTCGCAGGCGGATTGACTTTTGCTTCAATGACTTCGAGCGGCCTGATGGCGGCGAGCAATTCGTCGAGCTTGTTCATGGCGACATAATATTTGTTGGCCTGAAGGCGTCTCTCGACCTCTTGGCGCAATTCGAGAATGGCGTCGACCAGATCCGTTTTCACCAGCTGATTGTCCATGCTCTTGCCCCCTTTGCTAAAGCCAGTCGCGCCGCAGCCACGAGGGGTCATCCGCTCGTGGCCACAGGCGAGAACCGAAAAGGAGGCAACTTGGGGACCGGCCCTGCGGTTCCCATCCAGGGGCAAACGGACGTGGATAACTTAGCTAGCTGCCGTGCATCTGGCGGCTCGCCTCGATCACGTCTTCGAAGGTACGAAGACCGGTGCAAGGCGCGCTGACCAGCACAGCCATGTTGCCGGGGCGATGCTCGTTCTTCCACATGCGCATATGCGCCTTCGGGATTTGCTCCCAAGGGAAGACCTCGCTCATGCACGGATCGATGCGCCGCTCCACCACGAGCTTGTTGGCTTGGCTCGCCTGGAGGAGATGGGCGAAATGCGAGCCTTGGATGCGCTTCTGATGCATCCACACATAGCGCGCGTCCATGGTGAGGTTGTAGCCCGTGGTGCCGGCGCAGAACACGACCATTCCGCCGCGCTTCACCACAAAGCATGACACCGGGAAGGTAGCCTCGCCGGGATGCTCGAATACGCAATCGACATTCACGCCCTTGCCGGTGACTTCCCAAATCGCCTTGCCGAAAGCGCGCACCTCCTTGGCCCAGGCGTCGTATTCGGGCGTGCCGACGGTCGGCATCTGTCCCCAGCATTTGAACTTGTTGCGATTGATGACGCCTTTGGCGCCGAGCGACATGACAAAGTCGCGTTTCTCGTCGTCGGACACGACGCCAATGGCGTTGGCGCCGGTGGTGGCGCAAAGTTGTACGGCCATCGAGCCGAGGCCACCTGAGGCGCCCCATACGAGCACATTGTGGCCCGGCTTCAGGGTGTGCGGCCGATGACCGAACAGCATGCGGTAGGAGGTGGCGAGTGTCAGCGTGTAGCAGGCAGCTTCTTCCCAGGTGAGATGCTTCGGTCGCTCGAGCAATTGACGGTCCTGCACGCGGCAAAATTGCGCGAACGAGCCGTCTGGCGTCTCGTAGCCCCAGATGCGCTGCGACGGCGAGAACATGGGATCGCCGCCGTTGCATTCCTCGTCGTCACCGTCGTCTTGGTTACAGTGGATGACGACCTCGTCACCGACTTTCCAGCGTTTCACCTTGGAGCCAACTGCCCACACGATGCCGGAGGCGTCAGAGCCAGCGATGTGAAAAGGGTTCTTGTGCCCGTCGAGCGTCGAGACCGGCTTGCCGAGCGAGGCCCAAACGCCGTTGTAGTTGACGCCGGCGGCCATCACGAGGACCAGCACCTCGTGGCTGTCGAGCTGCCAGGTCGGCAGCACCTCGATCTGCATGGCCTGGTCGGGAGGACCGTGGCGGTCTTTACGGATCGCCCAGGCATACATGTTTTTCGGCACGTGACCGAGCGGGGGCATCTCCCCGATCTCATAGAGATCCTTGACCTCTCCAGCCGGCGCAGATGTTGCTTCGGAGACAGCAGCTAGCGACATCTCATTCATCCGATTGTCCCCCAGTCCGGTTTTCTTCGCTCCGTTTTTGCACTGCGGCAATTCTCCTTTATTCATCTCGCGACTGCAACATATTTGCAACGGCGCCCTGTCACACGCAAAAGCGCCCTAAGAGAGCCTCCTCTCCGCCTCAATCCATCGCCGGCAGGGAGCGTTATCAAAAAGCCGTGAGCCTGCCCAGGGGACAAATGAGCTCTTAAGGCGCCAGTCGGAACCCCGCTCCAGTCCACACGTTCCCTGTCGGTTCCGGCACTACCAGGCGACAGATAAGCTTTCGTGCGCGGGCTTCCCCCCAAAGACCTCTCGGAAGGAGACCTCAATGAGATCGAAACTCACGCTTTTGACCACGGCAGCGGCGCTCGCCTTCGGGCTGACTGCCACCGCCGCGCTTGCGGCTGATGCGACCAGCGACGCGCCTGGCGCGAAGAGCGACATCACTATTGTTGGCACTACTCAGCGCGGCGCTGGCGGCGCCGAAACTCAGGCTGCGCCCGACCAGGGCAACGCGGTGCTCCCTGACGCCGGCGATGCACGCGCCGCGGCGCAAGGAAGCCCGCCCGCGAGCGATAAGGGCGGGGCGGCTGCGCAGGGCGGCGCTCAAGACCAGGGCGCTGCCGCACCCGATACGCAGAAGCAGGGCCAGCTCCCCTCCCCGAGCTCGTCTTACTAGAGATCCGCAAATTCGCGGAGTTGGACTGGAAGGGCGGCGCTTACGGGCGTCGCCCTTTCCTTTTAGGAACCGAATGAGAGTATTGTTGCTATAAGCGCAGCGCACATGCTTCGATGCGAGGAAGTCAAGCTTCAGGCCAAAACCATGAGCGGAAGTTCATCCAAACGGGATAAGCCTTGGCTGTTCCGCACCTATGCCGGCCATTCCACGGCGAAGGCTTCCAACGAGCTTTACCGGAAGAACCTCGCCAAGGGCCAGACCGGGCTTTCGGTCGCCTTCGATCTTCCGACCCAGACCGGCTACGACTCCGACCACCAGCTAGCTCGCGGCGAGGTTGGTAAGGTCGGCGTGCCGATCTCGCACCTCGGCGACATGCGCAGCCTATTCGATGGCATCCCGCTCGCCGAGATGAACACATCGATGACCATCAACGCGACGGCCGCCTGGCTGCTCGCGCTCTATGTTGCGCTCGCCGAGGAACAGGGCGCCGACCACGCCAAGCTCACCGGCACGGTGCAGAACGACATCCTCAAGGAATATCTCTCGCGCGGGACCTACATCTTCCCGCCTGCCCCCTCGCTTCGGCTGATCAAGGACGTGATCGTCTACACCAACCGTGAGATGCCGAAATGGAACCCGACCAATGTGTGCTCCTATCATTTGCAGGAGGCGGGAGCGACGCCGGGACAGGAGCTTGCCTTCGCGCTTGCCACGGCAGAGGCCGTGCTCGATGAGGTAAAGAACTCCGGCGAAGTTTCGTCTGAGCAGTTTCCAAAGGTCGTCAGTAGTATCTCGTTCTTCGTCAATGCCGGCGTGCGCTTCATCACCGAAGTCTGCAAGATGCGCACCTTTGTCGAGCTGTGGGATGAGATCGCCGAGAAGCGCTATG
>DATFVO010000088.1:0-5518 GCA_035260265.1 Methyloceanibacter sp. | reverse complement strand
TGCAAGCGGCAATGGATCGTGCCCTCGAAAGTCTTCGAGAGAAGCCTGAGGTCTTAGAGCGCAGTGCCCGCTCGCTTCTCGAAAAGGAGACGCTTGACGAGAAGGATCTTGCGAACCTCATCGGTGCCCCCGCGGAAACGCGGTCAACAGTCGCCGTGGAATAGCTGATTCATAAGAGGCACCAGCCGCTTTGCCCGATTCCAAGCCGCGTGCACAGGCGACGCGCCCAAGCATTTCATTGCCGTGCCAGGCGTGCGAAGAGACAGCATCCAGAAGGATGAGCGACGCATTTTCGCAGACGTCAATGACGAAATCGGTAACGTGCTCAGGCGTGGGTGCTTCCGGACGGCAAAGCCTCGCACGTAGCCCCCGAGGGCCCGTCGAGCGCGATCATGCCGAAATCACGATAATCGCTATACGTTAAGTCAACAGAAACAACCGTCATCGGCATGCCTCTGCCACTGAACGGCCGCGCGCCGCTCGCCATTCCTCCAGCGTCTTCGAGCCCTTCGACAGATTGCAGGGCCGGCAGGCGGTCGCGAGATTGGCAAAGGCATTGGAGCCGCCGCGGATCAAGGGGACGATATGATCCCCTTCGAGCTGCTTCTCCGACCCGCAATAAGTGCAGGCGTGTCCGTCGCGCTCCAGCACGATGCTGCGGACGATATTCCAGTCGTCCGTCGGGAGCCGCTGCCCGTCGAAAGTGCGAATGCGCTTGAGGCTTTCGGCAATCCGGGACTGCACGGCGCGAAGCAAAGGCAGGACGGACGGCTTGACGGCCTGCCATTCCGCGCGAGTCAGACCCGTTACCTTTGCCAAACGGGCATTGCCGACGGGACCCCGCACCCACGTCTCCAGCAGCAACAGCCGCAGCGCGCGGTGCTCGTGAGCGGCTAGGTCGAGCGTGTCCGCGAAATAATCGCCGACATAGAGATGAGCGTAAGGCTCGTGCAGGGCTCGAACTGGCGCGCGGGTCATTGATCGTTTCCAATGGGCCAAGCAATCAAGTCGTCTTCTGTTCTCAAGCTTGGCCAAGCAGGGCCTGATCACTTTGATCTACGCCGCGCGCGACCAGGATCATAATGAAGCGGTTGTGTTGCGCGACTTCTTGTTACACTAGAGTAGGATTCTAAATGGTCGGGATGCCCTGCTGAGCTGCGCTCATAGGCAAAGCGTATCTCATCCCAGCTGCCACATGCTGCGCAGACGGGCGCGAACATCGACGCGAATTCCCTGGACCGCAGGCCGGACACCCGTTGGTCCTTCTGCGAGAGCTGGCCACGCCGCCGTCTCAAAGAGTAACAGCAGGTCATCCGGGATGAAGCGCGTTCGCGCGGCATAGACATGCCGGTCTCCATCGGCTCTCTGCCCATGGGTGTAGAAGCGCTGCGGCACCACCAAATGCAAGTGGTTCTTGGCGCGGGTCATGGCGACATAGAGCAGACGCCGCTCTTCGTCGACTTCGGCCAAGGTTCCCACGGCAAGATCGGACGGAATGCAGCCGTCGACCGCATTCAGCACGAACACGGACTTCCATTCCTGGCCTTTGGCCGAATGAATCGTCGAAAGAATCAGGTAATCCTCATCGAGAAGAGGCATGCTCGCCTGATCGCTTGTAGCGTCGGGGGGATCGAGCGTGAGTTCTGTGAGGAAGCGCTCACGGGACGGATAGCCGCTCGCGATTTGCTCGAGCTGAACGAGATCAGCACGGCGCACTAAGGCATCTTCATGGATGCGCTCGAGGTGTGGTTCGTACCATAGGCGGACACACTCCAGTTCGGCCGGCCAGCCAGCCCCGCCGGATCGAAGGGTGCCGATAGTATCGACGAAGGAACGCCAATCGGCACCGGCGCGGGGTGGAGGCGGCGCGGCGATCAGCGCATTAATTGGATCCGCTGCGTCCGCCATGTGATCCAGCACGCGCTGCGCGGAACTTGGCCCGACACCGGGGACGAGTATCAGCACGCGGAATCCGGCGACCCTGTCGCGTGGGTTTTCTACAAAGCGCAGTACCGCGAGCATGTCTTTGACATGCGCCGCGTCGAGGAATCTTAGGCCCCCGAACTTCACGAAGGGGATGTTGCGGCGGGCAAGCTCCACCTCGAGAGGCCCGCTGTGATGGGACGCACGAAAAAGGACTGCTTGATGCTTCAGCAGCGACCCGGCCTCCCGGTTCTCGAGTACCCGTTCGACGATGTAACAGGCCTGATCCGCCTCATCGCGCACGCTGACGAGCCGCGGCCGCTCACCTCCCGTGCAGTTCGTCCAGAGACTCTTGGTGAAGCGCTCGCTAGCGAGATCTATCACAGCGTTAGCCGCTGCCAGGATTGGCTGCGACGAGCGATAGTTCTGGTCGAGCGTAACAATCTTGGCCGGCGGGCTGAACTGACCGGGGAAGTCGAGGATGTTGCGCACTGTAGCCGCGCGAAAGGAATAAATTGCCTGTGCATCGTCGCCGACGACCGTCAGCCCACGCCCGGTGGGTTTCAGCGCCAAAAGGATCGAAGCCTGCAGCCGGTTCGTGTCCTGATACTCGTCGACGAGGACGTGGTCGAAGCGGCCGCCGATATCGTTAGCGAGTGCGGGATCGCTGACCATCTGGGCCCAATAGAGCAAGAGATCATCGTAATCGAGGACGTTCTGGCGCTGCTTCGCCTCGACATAAGATGCAAAGAGTTGCTTGAGTTGCGCCGTCCAGGACGAGCACCATGGGAACGACATCCGCAGCACGTCTTCGATCGGAAGTTCGGCGTTGACGCAACGCGAATAGATGGCGAGGCAAGTGCCCTTTGCCGGAAAGCGACTCTCCGTCTTCGAAAGACCGAGCTCGTGCCGGGTGAGATTCATCAGGTCTGCGCTGTCTTCACGGTCGTGAATTGTGAACGCGCGATCGAGGCCAATCTGGTCGGCATAGATGCGCAGGAGCCGCGCGCCGATCCCGTGGAAGGTCCCAGCCCAGATTAGGGCATCACTTATTGCCCCCGCCCTGTCACCCTTAACCTGTCGCGTGATTCGCTCCGCCCGCCGGGTCATTTCGCTTGCCGCTCGCCGCGAAAAGGTCACGAGAAAGATGCGGCGGGGGTCGGCACCGTTCACGATCAGATGGGCGACCCGGTGAGCCAGGGTATTTGTCTTCCCTGTTCCCGCGCCGGCGATGACGAGGAGCGGCACGCTAGGATCCGTAACCAGCTCGCTGACACCATGTTCGACGGCCCGTCGCTGCCCGGTGTTGAGTTTCTCAAGGTAAGCGACCGACATGGGCTACGAATCAGTAAGCGCAGGAAGGTTAGTGGAGCATGTTCTCGTTTTGTTCGCAACCGGAATGCGAAGCGCAGATCATCCATGAAGGCGATTGCGTATTCGGCATCGCGACCGCTAATGGGCGGCGAGATGATCAGCTTCGAGTCGGCGTCGATCCCGGTCTAAGTATCGCTAGCGCTAACCGGCGAGGCTAGGACTGTGCCTTCGATAACATCTCCTCGACATACTCCCAGTTCACCAGCGTGTCGAACCAGGTCTCGAGATATTTCGGGCGCTGGTTGCGATAGTCGAGGTAATAGGAGTGCTCCCAGACGTCGCAGCCAAGCAGCGGCCAGCCGCCATGCACGAGTGGGTTCTCGCCGTTCGGGGTCTTCGTCACTTCGAGCTTGCCGCCTTTAAGAGACAGCCAGGACCAGCCTGAGCCGAACTGAGTCTTGCCCGCCTCGATAAAGTCGTTGCGGAGTTTATCGAAGCCGCCGAGATCGCGGTCGACCATGGTCTGCAGGTTGCCCGAAAGCTTTTTGCCGCCGCCGCCCTTCTTCATCCATGGCCAGAAATGCATGTGATTGAAGTGCTGGCCTGCATTGTTGAAGACGCCGGGATTTTTTCCGTAGCTTGCCTTGACGATCTCCTCGAGGCTCAGGCCCTCGAAGCCTGAACCCGGGAGGAGCTTGTTCAACATATCGACATAGGCCTGGTGGTGCTTGTCGTGATGGTAGTGCAGCGTTTCTGCCGACATGGAAGGCTGCAACGCCTCATAGGCGTAAGGGAGCGGGAGGAGTTCGAAGGCCACGTGAATTCTCCGAGATTGCTATCGGGGAAAAAGCCGCCAGATCCTACTGGGTTCCAATGAGTCCAGGGCCAAGTTGGCGCAAGCATAACCCAGGTAGAATGCCGAGCTTGATCTGAGAGGCAGTTCGATCTCGCGCACGGGCTCTTGCCGGTGTCGATGCCGATTGCAGTCTCGCAAGAAACCGCTGGCAGCGTGACGCTGCGCCTCGATCCCTACTCCTACAATCCGAAGTCGCGAGGCTCCTCGCCGTAAGCTAAAATGCATCGCGATCGCCGCTTGATCAGAGAGCGTGTAAGCTTGGCAACCCTGGCGGCGCACGCGTTCCACCTACTTACCAATGCGTGGCATCCCATGATGCGGTAGCCGTCGAATCATCTGATGCAGTCAGCCGTCTTCCTCGGGCACCTAGGTGGCAAGGGTCACAAGCTCGGGCCGATGAATTCGAGCTTCAATGCGACTTTTTTAGGAGTCAGACGTCCAGACGGGGCCCTCATGCTCGATCTGGTCCATACTGCGGCCGCTCACGACGCTCCTGTCGTAGGTCTCCGTGGGCTCATTGCCCTCTTGCGCGGAATCGTCGCGCCTCTTGATGAGGAGCCAATTCTCGCGGGCGCGTTCGCCCTTGCGGGGTTTCATGCGCACGAGCACGTAATCGCCTTTGAGCCGATCCCCATGCAGCCGAAATTTGAGATTGCCCTTGGCTAGCCCCTCATCTGCATCGCCGATCGGCTCCCAGGTGCCCTTATCCCAGATCATCACGGGGCCCGCGCCATATTCCCCCTCGGGGATCACGCCCTCAAACCCGCCATATTCGAGCGGGTGGTCCTCGGTGCGCACGGCGAGCCGCTTCTCGGCCGGGTCGAGACTCGGGCCCTTGGTGACGGCCCAGCTCTTCAACACGCTGTCATGCTCGAGCCGGAAGTCGTAATGAGTGCGCCGTGCCGCGTGCTTCTGGATGACGAAGCTGTTGCCGCCCGCCTTCTTGCGTTTCGGCGGCGGCTCGGGCGTACGTTTGAAGTCGCGCTTTGCGCTGTACTCGGTGAGCAGGTCTGAGCTCCGCACCATGGCTTAAGCCTATCTCCGCTTGGTAGCGCTTGCAGGAGGGCTCGCGTGGATCGGATGTAGCTCGATCCGTCGGTCCGTGCTGGGGTATTGTCGGATCGGAATCGTGACCAAGTACAGCCTGAGCTGAAGGGTGCCATACCTTTTACTCCTAGCGATACCAGGCTCCCCAACGAATAGTTGGTCCCCCTCACATAAAACCGTTGGCCTCCGGCGTTCCGGAGCGGGCCAGAGACTCACCTCTCAATCTTACGTGGCTTCTCCATCACCACGTCGGTCGCCTTCTTGTCGGTGCGAAGGCCGAAGAACACGGGATGGCGCATCTCGCCTTTCGAGGTCCATTCGGTGAATTTGACCTCAGCGACGAGCTTCGGCTTGACCCAGATGGTCTTGGCTGCGTCT
>DATFVO010000087.1:0-4857 GCA_035260265.1 Methyloceanibacter sp. | reverse complement strand
TAGCCCTTCACCTCGGTCACGGTCATGCCTTGCAGGCCGAGCTCAGTGAGGGCTTGGCGCACCTCATCGAGCTTGAATGGCTTGATGATCGCCATCACCAGCTTCATCTTTCGAACCCCTCCATGTTTACGGCTGCCGGTTCTTGGCCATGTCCGTTCCAGCCGTGCGAACTCGGAGCCAGAGTCAAGCCGCGTGCCAACTCGACTGGACGCCGGCAAGTCCCTGGCTTTGATGAGTCTTTTTCCGGCGCCCCCCGGTGTCAGGGGGGACAGGGCAAGGCAGGTCAGCACAAAAAATAGGCAAAAATCGCCTATTGCTCAGAAACTAGCCTGTCTTCGTGACAGTTCTCTCCCTGACCAGGCCCTCTTGTGCCGTGGAGGCCACAAGCTTCCCGTCACGGGTGAACAGCATGCCCCGGCAAAAGGCACGGCCGGCGCCGGAAATTGGGCTGTCTTGGGCATAAAGCAGCCAGCCGTCGGCGCAGAATTTCCGGTGGAACCAAACCGCGTGGTCGAGGCTCGCAAGCATCAGATTGGGATCGAACACTGAGCGGCCATGAGCGATCAGCGCCGTGTCGAGGAGCGTGAAGTCCGAGGCGTAGGCGAGCACGCATTGATGCAGGCTTTGATCGTTCCCGAGTTGCCCGGTCGCCTTGATCCACACCTGCTGCGATGGCGTATGCTTCTCTGGCGAAAGATAGCGCGACAGATCGACGGGACGGATCTCGATAGGACGCTCGCGCTGCCAATAAGCCTTGAGCGGCTCGGGCAAACGGTCGATGAGCCGCTCTTTGAGCTCGGCCTCGCTCGGCAAGGATTCCGGCGGCGGCACCTCCGGCATCTTGATCTGATGTTCAAGCCCGGTCTCCTCTTTGTGGAAGGAGGCTGCCATGGAGAAGATCGCCTGGCCATGCTGCACGGCGACCACGCGGCGGGTAGTGAAGCTTCCGCCGTCGCGAATGCGGTCCACGTTGTAGATGATCGGCACAGAGGGATCGCCGGCGCGAAGGAAGTAAGCGTGAAGCGAATGCGCCAAGCGGCCATTCACCGTGCGGTGTGCGGCCACCAGTGCCTGGCCGATCACCTGCCCGCCGAACACGCGCTGCCAGCCGACCTGAGGGCTCAAGCCCCTGAACAGATTCTCTTCGAGCCGCTCGATGTCGAGGATGGAGAGGAGCTGGTCGAGGGCGCGGCTCATGATAAAGCCTTTCGTGAGACGAGACCTCGCCCTTTAGCAGTTTCGCTTCGCATACGGAACGTGGCATTGCTCTGCGATGCCTGAAGCTACTCAAAAGCGCCGCCGGGTTTACGATGTTGCCATTGCCGGCGGCGGCTTCGCTGGGCGGACACTTGCACTGGTTCTTGCCAAGCAGGCGCCGCAAGGGTTCCGCATCGCGCTGGTTGATGCCGAAAGTCCAAGGGCCGGCGCCGGTAGGTCTCTGGATGCGCGCGCACTTGCGCTTTCGGCGGCGAGCAAGAGCCTGCTTTCGGTGCTCGGGTCGTGGCAAGAACTTGAGCCGCATGCGCAAGCCATCTCGTCGATCGAGATCACCGACAGTCCCCTTGACGCCGGTCTCAGGCAGCATTTTCTCGGCTTCGAGGACGAGCTCAAAGCTGGTGAGACAGCCGCCTCTATCGTCGAGTCTGGCGATCTCAGCAGGATGCTCGCTGATGCTGTCGCTGGAGAGAGGGCGATCGACATCATCGCACCTGACACGGTCGACGATTTCACCCCAGGGTCATTCGCCGTAGTGGCAAGGCTTGCGCAAGGCGGGGAGATCGAAGCAAGCCTCCTCGTGGCCGCCGACGGCAAGCGCTCGAAGCTCAGGGAGCGCGCCGGCATCAAATGCGTGGGCTGGTCCTATCCGCAAGTAGGCATTGTCACCGCTGTCGCGCATGAGAGGCCGCATCGCGGACGGGCGGTACAGCATTTCCTCCCAGCAGGTCCGTTCGCCATCCTGCCGCTCACCGGCAACCGTTCGTCAATCGTATGGACCGAGGAGAAGACGCGCGGCGAAGCCATCATGGCAGCGAGTGAAGAGGATTTCGTGACGGAGCTCACCAAGCGCTTCGGCCATCGCCTCGGCGAGATCGCGCTTGCCGGTCCGCGCCAATCCTTCCCGCTCGATCTTCAGATCGCGCGAAGCTTCATTGCCGACCGGCTTGCGCTGATCGGAGACGCCGCGCATGTGGTGCATCCGCTCGCCGGACAGGGACTGAATATCGGCATGCGCGATGTGGCGGCGCTCGCCGAGACCATCGTCGAAAGCGCACGGCTTGGATTGGACATCGGCGCCGCGCCGCAGCTCGAGCGCTACGAGCGCTGGCGCAGATTCGATAGCGCCTTCTCGGCGGCGGTGATGGACGGATTGAACCGCCTGTTCTCCAACGACAGCGCGCCGCTCAGAGTACTGCGCGATCTCGGTCTTGGCCTCGTGGACCGCGCGCCTGGCGTGAAGCGCTTCCTCGTCCGCGAAGCCGCCGGTACAACGGGACAAGTGCCCCGTCTGCTGCGCGGCGAGACACTCTAGCTTTCGTCGAGCTTGCGCGCTTCCTCCGGCAGCATGATGGGGATGCCGTCGCGGATCGGGTAGGCGAGTCCGGCGGCACGGCTGATCAGCTCCTGCCGCTCGGCGTCGTAGTCGAGCGAGGTCTTGGTAAGGGGACAGACCAGGATCTCGAGAAGCTTAGGATCGACCATGCGCCGCCCGCTCTTTTCAGGTTCATCGCTCATCGATGCAACTCCTGGCCGTCATTGTAGCGACGTTCCGGAGCCGTCGTCTCGCGCCGCAAGCTCCATCTCGGCAAGCGCGATAAGCGCTTCGGAACGCGCCCGCAAGTCACGCGCCTCGAGCAGGCATTGCTTCTCCTCGGGGCCGTAGGGGCTCAAGATCGACAGTGTATTCACCAGCCGCTCGGTGCTCGCGCGATTGATGCGCTCCCAGTCGGCGTTCAGGTTATTGGCGATGAGATAGCTGCGGAGCGTCGCGATGAGGCGCGGGCGATCGACCTCGTCCTCGCCATATCCGCTGACGACATCTTGGGCATAAGGCGCGAAGTCAACCTGGCACACGCGGAACGGCTCGTCTCCTTCAACATCACGACTAACGCGGAAGCGCGCCACGCCTGAGAGCGATATGACGACCCGGTCATCCTCGTTCTCGGCGAAGGACGTGATCTTGCCGACGCAGCCGACGTGGCGCAGGGGAAAGGTCTTCCCTTGAGGCGATTCAGCGCTTCCCGCTTCGGGGGTTGGCTGGATGACGCCGATCAACCGGTTGCCGGCGAGAGCATGATCGACGAGCGCAAGGTAGCGCGGCTCGAACACGTTGAGGGTGAGCGAGGCGCGCGGCAGAAGGATTGCGCCCCACAGTGGAAACATGGGCAAAGTCCGAGGCAGGTCCGAAGCGCTGCGATAGACGTCGGTCACCCCAATGGATGAACTCCTTGGCTCTCACGCAAAGAGCAGCGAGGAGAGCCTCTGGCGGCCGGTAACGGTCGAAGGATCGCTTGGTCCCCAAGCATCGAAGAGCTGGAGGAGCTGCTTGCGGGCCGCGTCGTCGTTCCAGCTCCGGTTCTTGGCTACGAGGGTAAGCAGCTCGTCGAGCGCTCCCTTGCGGTCACCCTTCGCGTTCAAAGCGAGCGCGAGGTCGAAGCGCGCTTGCGCGTCCTTCGGATCGGCCGCGAGCATGGCGCGCAGCGCGTCGATCTCGCCGGCAGCCGGCGCTTTGCGTGCAAGCTCGAGCGCTGCCCTGGCGCTCGCCACCGGCGCGCTATCGGCCTTGGCAGGAGGAACTAGCGCCAAGGTTTGCTCGGCGCGGGTCAGGTCGCCGGTCTTGATGTAGCACTTGGCAAGACCAGCTAGCGCTTGCGCGTTCTCGCGGTCCTTTTGCAGCACCTCGCCGAAGAGCTGCGCCGCGGCATTGAGATCGCCCACGGCGAGCGCTTCGTCGGCCGCTTCGATATCCGCGGCGGTGTCGCCGGCGTCGTCGCCGATCAGCCGGGCGATGAAGGCATTGACTCGCGACTCGGGCAGCGCGCCCATGAAGCCATCGACAGGCCTTCCGTCCTGAAAGGCGAACACCGCCGGGATCGATTGCACGCCCATCTGGCCGGGGATCTGCGGGTGCTCGTCGATATTAAGCTTGACCAGCCTGACCGCGCCCTTGGCCACTCGCACAGCCTTCTCGAGGATCGGCGTGAGCTGTCGGCAGGGGCCGCACCACGGCGCCCAGAAATCGACCAGCACTGGCACCTCGCGCGAAGCCTCGATCACGTCGCGCAGGAAGTCCTTGGTCGTTGTGTTTTTGATGAGGTCGGCGTCGGTGCCGCCTTGATTGAGGATGGGAGTGTCTACGCTCATACTCGGTTAAGGTCCTGAACTGGCCCCTCAAAGATGGGCCGCCACCGGGCTTTTGGCAACCTGCCGCGGGCCGCGGCAGACGCAGACATCAGCCGAGCTTCATGATGCTTGGCCTATGGCCGGTGGCCTCGATGAAGCGAAGGAGGTCGGCTGTCGCGATCCTTGTGGTCGCGGTGTTCTCGAGCGGATGACAATTGACCTCGGCGAAGTTCATGAGGGCCCCATCGACCACCACGGTGACGGGAGCCGTAGTGTCGTTCAGCAGGGCGAGCGGCGTCACCGAGCCGGGCGCTATGCCGAGCACGCTTTCGAGCAGCTCCGGCTTGCCGAAGCTGAGACGGCCGAGCCCGAGCCCCTTCGCAAGCTTCTTCATGTCGACGCGTGTGTCGTCCTTGGCGACCACGAGGACCAGGTGTCCGTCCTTGTCGGTGAGGAACAGGCTCTTCGTGTGCGCGCCAGGGATCGTGGCGCGCAGGCCCGCCGATTGCTCGACGG
>DATFVO010000086.1:0-3927 GCA_035260265.1 Methyloceanibacter sp. | reverse complement strand
CCCCTGATTCTGAACTGAGAACTGGCTGCGGCATGGCCAAGCGGGACCGCAGATGAGCAGTATGCCACGTTTTCCGCCGAAACGGTGAGGTTAGCCCGTGCTAATGCGCTGCCGCCTTCTCGCGCGTACGGGCACGCTCGTCGTGAAGATCGGTCCTGATACGCGGCAGCGCATCAGGATAGCGCTGCTGGACGAAGGCGATCATCTTCTTCCTGACCTCGCAGCGGAAATCGAAGGTCCTCGGCGCCGTGCTGGCGCTTACCAGCATCCTGATCTCCATGGTGCTCTCCTTGAAGTCGGTGACCTGAAGGGCGACGACCCGCCCGTCCCACAGTCTTGACGCGCGGGCGATCTCCTCGAGTTTCTCCCCTGAGCTCGGCGATCGGAACGGTAAAATCGACATAGAGGAACACCGTCCCAATGAGAGCTGAGCTCTCACGCGTCCAATTCTGGAAGGGCACGGCCCGCGCGGCGTGTGGTCGCGCTACTGTTTCCGGTGCCTGGGCCAGCAGATTGGGTGCACGGCCCACTTCCGAGATATTTGTGCCCGCGGCTACAGGTTTTGGGCTTCATGCTCCTGAGAGCAGTAGATTTTCGGCATGCGGTGCTTTTCGTGCCACACTCTATTCATAGCGTGTAGTCCGTCCGCTATGACTCCTAGATGATCTCCTTCCTCACGTCTAACTCAAGACACAGACGCGGCGCGCTTGCTTGCTTTGGACTCGGCGCCGCGCTCATTGCGGCGATCATGCTGGTCTCGAACGCCTTCGCCCAGGAGGCGCTCGCTCCACCCCAAGTGACCGCGTCGTCGGTTTACGTGCTCAACGCCGACACCGGGCAGCCGCTGTACCGCAAGAATGAGGACAAGCGATATTGGATCCTCAGCATCACCAAATTAATCACTGCCTACGTGTTGGTGCAACGCATGGGCGGACAGCTCTCCGACACAGTCACCATCACCCAAAGCGATCTCGCGAGCGGATCGACGGCGGGGCTTCGCAAAGGTGACGTCTGGACGTTGCAAGACCTGCTCTACGGCATGCTGCTGGTCTCGGGTAACGATGCGGCGATTGCCATCGCCGACCATGTCGGACGCGCAATGCTGTCCCAGGAAAAGAAGAAGGAAAGCCCTATCAAGCGCTTCGTGCAGGAGATGCGGACCACCGCCGCGGCGCTCGACGCGAAACATGCGCAATTTGCCGACCCTTACGGCCTCTCTCCGTCGAATGTCTCGACGGCGAGAGACGTGGCTCTGATCGGCAGCACTGTGTTTCGCGATCCGCAATTGCTGCCGTTCTGGCAATGCGCGAAGCGGACGTTGAACATCGGCGGACCGAACGCACGGACTATTCAGCTGGTCAGCACGATCGAGATGATCGGCAAGGACGATATTATCGGCGCCAAGACCGGATCGCATGTCGGCAAGAACATCTATCATCTTGTCGTAGGCTGGCGCGCGCCGAATGGGCAGACGATCGTTGCCGTGGTTCTAGGCAGCGCAAGCCATTCTGCTCGCTACGACGATATGCGGGCGATCCTCGCCGCACTGCCGCGCGATTTTTCGGAATTGGCGGGTCAGGCTCCCGGCACGGCCCAAGCTGGTCCCACCAGAACGTGCCAGTAGTGGCAGCCCCGAAGCAGCCTCATTCGTCGAGCTTGGCGGCGTGGTGCTCACGCGCTTATAGGTTCCAGAGCCTGAAACATTGAGGCCCATTCCGCAGGTCCCATCCTGCGCGAGGTCGAGCTTCCCGGCCGCGGGTTTGAATGACAACATACAGTCTCCGTCTCGATCGACGTCATTTGCGGTGTCGCCAGTCAGCGGAACCTCGCCCGCTACCTCGCCAACATTCTGGCCGTAGGCTGCGTTGATGGAGAATTTGATCCGCCCATTTGTCTCTTGAACCATCGCTTCACCATTCTTCATCTTGTATATGCCAGTGAAGCCTCCGGATGCCGGAGCCGCAGAGGACCCGCTAGGGCAGCACGCGGTCGGCATAGGCCTTCTTGAGGCAAGCTGCGTCGGTGCATTGATCGCGCGAAGAGAGCCAAACCTTCTGGTCAGCCTCGACCGTCGCTGCATTCACATTGTCGCACGCGCTGCCTTGTACAGGCCGGCCGGCTGATCATCCAGGCTGGACAGTTGCTTGTCAGTGCAGATCGCCTTCTCAACGAAGGTGGATGCCTTCGCGCAGTCGAAGCTCGCAGCCCGCGCCGAAGGGATCAGAACGAGACCCAAAAGGGCCGCCCACACCGCCACCCTGACAGAGCGATTCCTTTTTCATCCTCGCCGAAAGCGATAATAGCTGAGTTTTCGCGAGCAGCGCGGCGTAGGCATCAAAATTCGGGGAAAGTAGGCAAATTTTCATGTGTTTGCGGGTTAATTCGCCCCGCTAGCGCCATGCTTTTGCGCTATTGATACTATTTACGGCAGTAACGACTGACGTGGGGGCACACGTTGAGTCTCTTAGCCGCAGGTGTTGCGCTTTTCGTTCTTCTTCTCGCGTCCTACAGCGGACGCGGGATGTGGATTGCGCTCGGCTCCGCGACCCTGTCGATGGCCGCGCTTATCGGCTTACTCTTTCTTGCGGCAAGCCAGGATCCGAGCCAAGTCCAGACCAAAGGCGTCTGGATCGCAAACGAGCTTTCCTTTGTGGCGGACCAAAAGACCGTGGACGAGCTCAGGGGCACGATCGAACGACTCTCTGCAGCTTTATCCTGTAGCGCCGGTCAGAAGCTGGGATGCAGCAAAGCTGCCAGAGCGGAAACCCCCGCCGCGGCGCCCGCAACAGCCGGGGCTGCTGCAATGCAAGCCGCTGCAACACCGGGCTGGCTCGAGCCGCAACCAAATCCCGAGCCCGAGCCCCTCAAGCAAGAAGCAGCTAAGCAAGAAGCCCCTAAGCCAGAGGCCAGAAAGCAAGAGCCCGGTGCAGCATCACAATCCCCGGTCACTTGGCGTCTCTACGATTCAAACGCCCAGGCGGGCGGCACAGAAGGATTTTCGATCAGCGGAACCAATATCTCCAATCAAGCCTTGGAGCAGGTCCAAGCGGTGCTAAAGCCTGATTCAAATCCGCGCGAATTGCAGCTCACGCTTGAGGTCGATGGACAAAAGGTCGAAGCCGGGTCGACCATTCCCGCTGGCTCGCGGTTCAGCCTCGTAGAGGCTGCAAAGCCATCCAGCGGAGCAATTCTCTCGTTCCGCTACGTTCAGGCAGGAAAGCGCAAGACCTCGATCTTGTACCTCACTCCGGCCATGGTCGCCCGGTTTGCTAATCGCTAGTAGATCGGCGGAGCTGAGCAGATCATTGACACGTCAACGGCTGCGCCGATCCTGGCCCGGACGTGGTCCTCATAAGTTCATCCGCCCCGATCATCTGCATTAACACCGAGATTTGAAGGCCCCGCCATGGAACGAGCCGAAGCGATAGCCCGAATCGGTCCTCACCCCCACCGTGGTGGTGAGCTAGAGTCCCGGCTAGGGTCAAAAGCGGACACGACATCCGCCCGTCAGAGCGGGATGTTGTCGTGGCTTCTTGGGCGGGTTCTGCATACGCTTGCGGCGCAGCATCTTGTAGCGCGCGCGACGGGCTTAACGCGACGGCTATCGATGAGCGCCAAAGGCATTGGCATCGGCCCGTGCGTCTCCCAAGGTTCAGGACAAGTGCTTTTTGCCTTCGAGGTGGCGGAAAAAGGCTCCCGTTTCGAGACCCTTGCCGGTTGCTTTCTCGATGATTTCCTCGGCCGCTAGACGCTGGCCGACACGATGGATGTTGGTGCGCAGCCATGTGAGCAAGCCGCCAAATTCGCCGCGGCGGATTTCGTCATCGAGGGGATGCTCACGTGCGTAGGCTTCCGCGAGCTGCGCCGCATAAAGGCTGCCCAATGTGTAGGTCGGGAAATATCCGAACATGCCGAGCGACCAGTGCA
>DATFVO010000085.1:0-4906 GCA_035260265.1 Methyloceanibacter sp. | reverse complement strand
CTCGAGGATTTCGAGCGCGATCGCCTGTAGCTCACGGCGGCGCGGCAAGCGCCCGCGTACGCGATCGCGGCTTGCGCCCGATCAAGGCTGAGTGTCGGCGATGGGCGGGGCAGGGGCCGCAGCAGGAGCAGGAGGCGCGTTGCTGATCGTCTCTGTGGTCCAGACCAGAAGGTCGCTCTGGAGCTTGGCGAAGGCTTCATCGAGGGCCGCGACGTAGGCTCGCGCATCGCTTCCCTTGGCCGGCGCCGTGGCTTGAAAAGCGTGCGCGCCGACGATCTTTCCATCCTTGTCGAGCACCTTGGCGACGAAGGCGATGTCGGCCACCGTGGGCTCCGTCGCGGTCGAGACATGGAAGCTCCGGATGTCGATCAGGAGCTGATAGTCGCCGGTGATTCCTTCGCGCGTCCGGCTGATCGACTTTGCGTAGCCTGCATTCTCGAAGCTCTGAATCACCTTGTCCTGGAACAGGACCGGCAGGTTGTCGCTCCATTTCGCGTTAGGCAGATCGGCGCTTTCGCCTGAAGCCGGCTGGAGCAGGATCTTGTCCGTATTGAAGCCCATGAGCGTCGTCGGCTCAGGGACGACGAGCAGCCAGGATGGCGCTTGTTGCGGCGGCGACGGCAGCTTGTTTGCGGCCACGAGATCGAAAAGATGCGCCTGCGCCTGCGAGGTCCCGCCTCCGGTCATTTTCTCTAGCCCCGCCAAGATGCCGTCGACCTTGTCAGAGTTGCGGGCCAGCGCGCCTGCGAACGTATCGATATTGGTGATGGCGCTGTGCAGAGCGTCGGAATTTTCTGCGAGCACGTCGTCCACGCGTTGGAAGGCGTCGCGCGCAGCTTGCGTCCAGTCTTGCCCCGCCTGAGGCGGGGCCATGAGCACGCCCTGGGGTGGCACGGCCTCGGCGGTTGCGCTGCCGCCGCGTAGCGTCACGACCGCGCCGCCGGTCAGCCCTTGCGTCTCGATGCCGACTTGCGTGTCGCTGCGGATCGGGGTGCCTGGATCGACGCCGATGGTAGCGACGACCTGCTCGGGGTGTTCTGGATCGAGCCCGAGACCCGTGACCTCGCCGACGCGAATGCCGTTGAACAGGACCGAAGAGCCGACGAGCAGCCCCGACGTCGAGCCGCCGAAGCGGATTTGATAGGCGGTGCGCTCGCCGAACCCGCCTTTGTTCTCGAGCCAATAAACGAAGGCGAAGCTCGCGATGATCACCGCGAGCATGAACAGTCCGATCAGGGCGTGGCGCGCGCGCGTTTCCATCGAGCTCCTCGTATCATGCGCCGATCTGCCGGTCAGCCAGCATCGCACCGCGCTTTCCTTGGAAGTAAGTCTTCACCCAGGGATGATCGCATTCGAGCATGGTTTCAATGGGTCCTTCGGCTACGACCTGGCCGTCGGCCAGCGCGGCGATGCGGTCGCACGCGTTGTAGAGACTCTCCAGATCGTGCGTCACCATGAACACTGTCAAACCCAGCGTCTGCTGCAAGGTGCGGATCAGCTCGTCGAAGTCGCCGGCCGAGATCGGGTCTAGGCCGGAAGTTGGCTCGTCAAGGAACACGATCTCGGGGTCCAGCGCGAGCGCCCGGGCGAGGGCCACGCGCTTGGTCATGCCGCCGGAAAGCTCGGAAGGATATTTGTTGGCGTCCTCGCGCGTGAGCCCGACCATTTCCAGCTTAGCGAGTGTCATCTCGTCCATGAGCCTTTGCGAGATGTGGAGATTCTCACGCATTGGGAATTGGATGTTCTCTCGTATGGTGAGCGAGGAGAACAGCGCGCCCTGCTGGAACAGGATGCCCCAACGGCGCTCGAGCGCCCGCCGCTCGGCCTCGCTTGCCTTGTCGAGATCGACGCCGAGCACCTCGATCGAGCCCTGACGCTTGGGAAGGAGCCCGATGATGGTACGCAACAGCACCGATTTGCCGGCGCCTGATCCTCCAACCACGCCGAGGATCTCCCCCTCTCTCACGTCGAGGGAAAGGTGATTGAGCACGATCTGTTCGCCGAAGCCGACCACAAGGTCGCGCACCTTTATCACGGGCTTAGGCGCCATCGTCACATCCCGATCGATGCGAAGAACATGGCGAACAGTCCGTCGAGCACGATCACGAGAAAGATCGATTCGACCACCGAGGCGGTAGTCTGGAGCCCGAGGGACTCGGCGCTGCCCTTGACTCTCAGCCCTTCGGCGCAAGCCACAACGCCGATCACCAGCCCCATGAACGGCGCCTTGATCATGCCCACCTTGAAATGGGTAAGCGAGATCGCCTCGGTGAGCCGCGAAATATAAATGTCGGGGCTGATGCCGCCATAAAGCCAAGCGACCAGGCCGCCGCCATAGAGCGCGGCCATGGAGCCAAGGAAGGTGAGCACGGGAAGAGCGATAATGAGCACGATGATGCGCGGCAGGATGAGCACCTCGACAGGATCGAAGCCCATGGTGCGCAGCGCATCGATCTCCTCGCGCATTTTCATGGAGCCGAGCTCCGCGGTGTAGGAGCTGCCCGAGCGGCCTGCCACCATGATGGCCACGATCAGCACGCCGATCTCGCGCAATACCAAAATGCCAACGAGGTCCACGGCGTAAAGCTCGGCGCCGAACTTGCGGAAATGGAAGATGCCCTGCTGGGCGATGATCCCGCCGATGAGGAAAGTGATCAGCAGGATGATCGGAACTGCCTGCCAGGCGACGCGGTCGAGCTGATTGACCGTCGAGGTGAATCTGAAGTCGCGCGGGCGGGTCAGCACGCGCGCCGTGGCCATGCCGATTGCGCCCAGCATGTCGGCGAACACGATAAGGCCGCGGCCAAACTCGGCGCCAGCCCGGCCAACAACGGCAAGGAAGCTGACGATCGGGTTCGCATGCCTAAGCGGTGCGGCAGGCGCGCGGTTGACGGTATGCATCTCTTTTAGCAAGTCACGGTCGTGCTCAGGTAAGCCGACAATGACCGTCTCGTGTCCCGACGCCGTCCATTCGCGCGTCAGGCGCTCGAGAATCCAGGCGCCGAACGTGTCGAACTCGCGCACGCCCTTCATGTCGATCGACACGTTCTTGGCCTTGGCTGCTTCGCCGGCAACGTCATCGACTAGCGTCTCTAGCTCGCTCGCATGCGGTGCGGTCCACGACCCGGCGGCACAGAGCTCGAGCCGCTCGCCCTTCAGTTCGCTGGTCAGTAAGGCTTCGCCCATGACGTGGCTCCTCCAGCGGCAGGCCTAACCAAGACCTGAAAATGACGGACTAGCTTCTCGTCAGATCGATCGACACGCTTTTCAGCGCGATGTTCTGGGTCGAGATCGAAACGCTCTGGCGCGACGCGCTGTAGGACACCTGCATCGACCCAATCACTGACCCGCTAATAGAGAGAGTGATCTTGCCATTAGTAGCCTGGCCAGAGGCGTTTCCTTCGGCATTGAACGTGCGCTCCTCCCAGGTGCCGGTGATGCGGCCGCCGCTTTGGCTGAGCTTGCTCCTGATCTCAACGTTAGAGCTCTCGCTCTGGCAGCGGATGGCCATGCCGAGCTGAGAACCGCCGCCGGTATAGTAGGCGTTGCATTTGAGGCGCTCGGTCTTTCCCTGGCTGAGCTCCATCTGTCCGCTTCCGCGCCACGAGCCGAGCAGGGTGTCGAAGGGGCCGGCGTCGGCCTCGGTCGGGCCCGACTGGGCGAGCACGATTGGCGCCGTCAGGGCGACGGCAGCCAAAAGCCTCAGCGTTGTGCGGCGAATCTTTGATGTCATGGGGACTCACTTATCGGCAAATTGCGTCCGCGAACAAGGCAGGATCGGTATGGCAGAGTAATGACAAATGGCATTGCTCTCCGCCTTGTGAAATGGGACGTTTCGCCATGGCCCCGAGCCCAAATGTCGCGATCACCTATTGCCGGCTTTGCAACTGGCTGCTCAGGGCTGCTTGGATGGGCCAGGAGCTGCTGTCGACTTTCGCCGAGGAGCTCGGCTCGGTCACTCTAATCCCCGATGATACTGGCGGCATGTTCGAGGTCAGGATCGACGGAAAGCTCATCTGGTCGCGCAAGGAGCATGGCCGCTTCCCCGAGATCAAGGAGCTCAAGCAAATCGTACGGGACGAGGTGGCGCCTGAGCGCGACCTTGGCCATGTCGATCACAAAGAGCACTAGCCTGCCTTTCGAGCCATGTCCTTAGTGGCCGTTGAGCCGCCGGCATCTGGTAGAGTGCCGCCGGATTTCCCAAATGACAGACGTTTGACGCTCGCCTAAGCCCAAGAGGCAACAGCCAGAAATGTCCCAGCCGGTCGTCGTCACCATCCCACACAGACTAGGCAAACAGGAGGCCGCAAGGCGGCTTAAGGCTGGCTTCGGCAATGTCCGCTCGACCTTCGGCGAGAAGTTCGTGGTGCTCAAGGATCAGTGGGCCGGAGACCATCTCGATTTCAGCGCGACCCTGCTCGGACAGACCACGACTGGCACCGTTGATGTCGCAGAGGATCACGTGCGCCTTGAGGTGCAGCTTCCCTGGATGCTTTCGCTGCTCGCCAATAAGGCCAAAGCGCTGGTGCGGCGGCAAGGCCAGCTTATGCTTGAGAAACCCACCAAGCCCACCACCACGCGAAGCTAACGGGCGCGGTAGATTACCTAGGAGATAGTGACGATCTCGGCCTCTGCCGTACCGAGTGGGACCGTATCGCCCACCTGCTTGCCCATGAGAGCCTGGGCCACCGGCGATACATAAGACAACGTACCCAAAGGGGGCTCGGCCTCGTCCTCCCCCACAATGCGATAGGTCTGAGTGCGCCCGTCGTCCCGCTTGATCGTCACCGTGGAGCCGAAACGCACCTCGGTAGAATCCCGCGGCGTCTCGACCACCTGGGCGGTGGCCCGGCGAGAGGTCCAGTAGCGCAAGTCCCGGTTAATCTTGGCGAGCCTCGGTCGGTCG
>DATFVO010000084.1:0-14260 GCA_035260265.1 Methyloceanibacter sp. | reverse complement strand
TCTTGGCACGGCTTGCGGCCGCTCTTTGGGGGTCCGAGCCATGCGCTGGCGGTCTGATCGGGGCATAGCGCAGTCTGGTAGCGCACCTGCTTTGGGAGCAGGGGGTCGCAAGTTCGAATCTTGCTGCCCCGACCATCGCCTCGTTTGACCCGCTGGGGAGAAATGTATGCCCGCGCGCATCTTTAAGCCTGCGAAGAACGCAATGCAGCAAGGCAACGCCACCTCGCGCGAATGGGCCTTGGAATTCGTGCCAGACCGGCCGCGTACGATCGAACCGCTGATGGGCTGGACGAGCTCGGCAGACACGCGTCCGCAAGTGCGCATCAACTTCGCCACCAAGGAAGAGGCGATCGCCTACGCAACGCGTCAGGGCATAGCCTTCCGTCTCGAGGAGCCGCAAGAGACGGAAGTGAGACCGAAGTCTTATGCCGAGAATTTCAAGTTTGGCCGGCCCGACCGTTGGACGCACTGACACGAGTTTCGGCTATAGTCGGGCGATTTTTGCGTGGTCCCGTAGCTCAAGGGATAGAGCATCTGCCTTCTAAGCAGAGGGTTCAAGGTTCGAATCCTTGCGGGACCGCCACTTCCTAGGCCTAAGCCAATTCATCTGGCGAGGAGGACCATGCGCCCCGTCGTCGTCGCAGTCACTACAACCCTGATCATCAGCACCGCGGCCGCTGCTGGGCCGAAGCTCCTCTGGGAAACCAAAGGCCTTGCTCAACCGGAATCCGTCGTAGAGGATCCTACTACCGGCGTCATCTACGTCAGCAACATCAACGGCGCCGTCATGCAGAAGGACGGCAACGGCTTCATCTCGAGGCTGACCGCCGACGGCAAGATGCTCGAGCGGCAGTGGGTCAAGGGGCTGAACTCGCCGACTGGGCTTGCCCTGCATGACCGCACGCTCTACGCAGCCGACGTCGATCAGCTCATCGAGATCAACGCTGCCTCCGGAGAGATTCTCAAGCGCTACGACGCCAAGGGCGCGGTCTTCCTCAACGACGTCGCGGTGGATGACGCAGGGACAGCCTACGTGTCCGACACGCCGATGAACACGATCTGGCGGCTCAAGGACGGCAGCTTCGAGCCGTGGCTCGCCAAGGATGCGCTGAACGGCCCTAACGGACTCCTCGTTCAGGGCAACAATCTCATCGTCGCTTCTTTGGGCAAGATCCAGAGCCAAGGACAAAAGAAGGAGCTCGGGACTCTAATGTCTGTCTCGATCGACGATCAGAAGGTGACCAAGATCGGCAAAGGCGATCTCATCGGCAATCTTGACGGCCTCCAGGCCCTTCAGCCCGGCGTCTATCTCGTCACCGATTGGGCGAAAGGCGCGCTGTACCGCGTCGATGCCAAGGGCAAGGCCGAACTGTTGATCGACCTCAATCAGGGGAGCGCTGACCTCACCTATCTGCCAGGCAAGAAGACGGTGCTGATCCCAATGATGCTAGACAATTCGCTCGCCGCTTACACTCTGAACTAGCGGTTAGCGGCAGCTAGGCTCGCCTAGGCGACGCTGCGCACCACGCCGACGGCGCGAGAACCGACCTCAGAGCTGATGCGTTGAATGGCCTTAGCCACTTTCTGCTCGGTGCGGCCGTTGATGATCACCTCAGCGCGCTCGCGCGCGAGCCTCGGGCGATGGCGAAACCGATTTCAACTGTCGATCCAGTAACCAACGCCCGCTTGCCGCGGAGTTTCAAATCCATTACTGCATTCCGGTTGATTGAGAAATCAGGCTCGCGCGTTGAGCCTGGCAAAGCCCGCGTCGAGATCGGCCTTCAGATCCTCGACGTCCTCGAGACCGACATGCAAACGCAGTGCCGGACCCTCCGCGTTCCATGTCGTTGCGGTGCGGTAGTCTCTAGGATCGAAGGGAATAATGAGGCTCTCGAAGCCGCCCCACGAATAACCCATGCCGAACAGGCTGAGGCCGTCAAGCATCGCGGCAACACTCTGGCGCGAGAAGGGATTCAGGATCACCGAGAAGAGTCCTGAGGCGCCGCTGAAGTCGCGCTTCCACAGTGCGTAGCCTGGATCCTCGGGAAGAGCGGGATGGATGACACGCGCCACCTCCGGCCTCTGGGCAAGCCAGCGGGCAAGCTCGAGTGCTGATTTCTGATGACGATCGAGTCTCACGGCAAGGGTGCGCAGGCCCCTTAAGCCGAGATAAACGTCCTCAGGCCCGACACAGAGGCCAAGGTCCTCGTGCGTCTTGGCGATTGCGGCGGAAGTCTTCTTCGTCGTGGTGATCGAACCGAGCATGATGTCGGCATGACCGCCGATATATTTGGTTGCAGCCTGGATGGAAACATCTGCACCGTGGGCAAACGGCTTGAAGTAAAGCGGCGTTGCCCAGGTATTGTCCAAAATGACCACCGCGCCGGCAGCATGGGCTGGTCTGGCGATCGCCGGAATGTCCTGGACCTCGAACGTCTGCGAACCCGGTGATTCGGTGAACACGACCCGCGTCTTGTCAGTGATCAACCGGCCGATGCCTTCCCCGACTAGTGGGTCGTAATAGGTTACCGCGACGCCGAGCCGCTTCAGGACGTTGTCGCAGAAGCGCCTCGCCGGGCGATAAACGCTGTCAACGACAAGCACCTCGTCGCCTGCGCGGACAAATGCGAGCAGCGACGTGGCGATGGCCGAGAGGCCCGAGGGCGCGAGCAGCGTGCGGTGGCCGCCTTCGATTTCGGCGATCGCTTCCTCAAGCGCCCGCACGGTGGGGGTGCCCAGGCGTCCATAGGTAAAATCCTGGTCGTTCGCTTCAAGTGCCGCAGCATTGGGGAAGATTACCGTCGAGCCGCGATAGATCGGCGTGTTGACGAAACCATGCTGGCGCGATGGGTCGCGGCCCGCATGAGCAAGCCTCGTCTCATCCTTTTGCTTCCTGGTCCGTTTGCTCATCCAGGGGCCAGCCGGCCAAGCGCCGGGTCACGTTCCGGTTTCGATGGGGAGGCTTTGATCGGCACCCCATTCTGACCATGACCCGTCATAGACAGAGGTGCGGCGATGGCCGAGCTCGGCCAGACCGAGCGCAAGCACGCTCGCAGTGATGCCAGAGCCGCAGCTCGTCAC
The DNA here is from genome assembly GCA_035260265.1 of Methyloceanibacter sp. Lineage (GTDB taxonomy): Bacteria > Pseudomonadota > Alphaproteobacteria > Rhizobiales > Methyloligellaceae > Methyloceanibacter. The sequence continues at coordinate 11,179 of DATFVO010000084.1, read as the reverse complement.
CACCGGCTTGTTGAGATCGACGCCAGCCTGCTCGAACAGCCTCTGCAGCTCGGGCGCCGACTTGAGCGTGCCGTCCTGGTTGAGGAGCTTGCCGAACGGCACGTTGTGGGAGCCGGGAATGTGACCAGAGCGGAGCCCGGCGCGAGGCTCTGGCGCCTTTCCGGCAAACCGCTCCGGCGCGCGCGCATCGATGATTTGAGCGGACTTATCCTTCAGCAACGCTTTCATGTCTGAGAGATCGCGCACAAGCTCAAGATTTCGACGCGCCGTGAAATGCCTGGTCGTGCGGTTTGGCGGCGCACCGCTTTCCAGCGGCAGGCCCTCCCGTTTCCATTTCGGCAGCCCGCCATTCAGCACGCTGACGTCGTCGACGCCCATGACGCGGAAGGTCCACCACACGCGTGCAGCGCTATAGAGTCCCCGCGAGTCGTAGACCACGATGCGCGAACCGTCGCCGATCCCCATGGCGCGCATGCGAGACGAGAATTTCTCCGGCGGCGGCAGCATATGCGGCAGTGTGCTCTTGGTGTCCGCGATCTCGTCGATGTCGAAGAACAGCGCGCCGGGAATGTGCTCGTTGAGATATTCCGCATGCGCGTCCTTGCCTTCGTTCGGCATGTACCAGGTGGCATCGATGATGACGAGGTCGGGAGCACCAAGATCGCGGGCGAGCTCGTCGGTCTTAATCAGCCAGGTCTTCGCTTGGGACAAAGCCAAATCTCCGCTTCGAGCTAGACGTACACTTCCGGAGCGGCCACCCGTCCCTGGTCGAGCCAAGCGGGGACCGGCAAGCCTTTCTCACGTAGGAATTTGGGGTTGAATAGTCGACTCTCGTACCGAGTGCCGTAATCGGCGAGAACCGTGACGACGGTATGACCGGGGCCGAGATCGCGGGCAAGGCGGATCGCGCCCGCGACATTGATACCGCTCGACCCGCCGAGGCAAAGCCCTTCCTCGATCAGCAGATCGAAAATAATCGGCAGAGCCTCGGCATCGGGGATCTGATAGGCCTCGTCGATCTTGGCTCCTTCGAGATTGGCGGTGATGCGACCCTGGCCGATGCCTTCTGTGATCGAGCTTCCTTCGGCCTTCAGCACGCCGTGTTTGTAGTAAGTGTAGAGGGCAGCGCCTAACGGGTCGGCGATCCCGATCACCACGCCTCGATCGTGCTCCTTGAGCCCCATTGAGACGCCGGCGAGGGTACCGCCGGTGCCGACGGCGCAGATGAAGCCGTCGACATTGCCGTCGAGGTCGTTCCAGATCTCTTGCGCTGTGGTTTCGATATGGCCTTGCCGGTTCGCCACGTTGTCGAACTGGTTGGCCCAGATCGCGCCATTTGGCTCCGTGGACGCAAGCTCCTCGGCAAGCCGGCCCGAATATTTCACGTAGTTGTTGGGGTCCTTGTAAGGGACTGCAGGGACCTCGATCAGATTGGCGCCGGCGAGCCGCAACATGTCCTTCTTCTCGGCCGACTGGGTCTCGGGGATCACGATGACGGTCTTAAGCCCAAGCGCATTGCCAACGAGAGCGAGCCCGATACCCGTATTGCCGGCGGTGCCCTCGACCACAGTGCCACCCGGCTGCAGCCTGCCCGAATTCAACGCGTCGCGGATGATGAACAGCGCCGCGCGGTCCTTGACCGACTGGCCGGGATTCATGAACTCGGCCTTGCCGAGGATGGTGCAGCCGGTCTCTTCAGACGCGCGCTTGAGCTTGATCAGCGGCGTGTTGCCAATCGCCTCAATGATACCGTTGCGGGGACGCACGGGCGGGCCTTCGCATCCAATAGCTGCCTGAACCGGCAACCTAATGAGCGCAATGGGCCGCCGCAAGACACGGAAATCAAGGGAAAAGCAAAGCCGTTTTACGAGCTTTTCATTCCCAGCGATCAGTGCAAGGCGACGGTGGCGCGCGAGCGACCTTCTCCTCAGGCCATGCCTTCGGCTCTCCCGGCGGATCGAGCGCAGAGGCGATGTCGGTACCTTGTCCTGACTTTGCTAGCACGACACTTCCCGCCTGGTTTTGACTTCTCCTTCGTGCATCAGCACCCCATATTTCTCGAGCGGTCCACCCCAGAATTCGGTGCCGCGGACACCGATATCGGCGACGGGTGTCGAAACGGCGATCTTGTGGTCTTTCATCTCCTTGATGCGACTGGTGGCAAAGCGGAACGCGCCCTTGGTCGCCTGCAACGCCGTCTCGCCGACGCTGCGATCAGGATCGTAGACATAACGATCGATCACGACGCTCGCATGCTCCCCAAGGGTGAGTAGGGTGTTGTCGCGGAAGGTAACCTGAAGCCGCGCGTTGGCGCCGGTGCGCAGCTCGTCCTTCATATGCACAACCGCGGCAGTGATGGCGCCCGAGGCCGAGATCACTTGCGCCTCGTTCTGGACCTTGTTGACGGTGCCCACGCTGTTTGTGTCCTCCTCGGCGCCGGCTCCGACAAGTTGAGGTAAGTGCGGCGAAGGTCACAAGAACGTGCAGGAGAGATGGCAAGGCGCGCATCGAAGCCTCCGTCGGGACCATCCCTCGGCCGCGGCGCATCATAGACGAGAGGGGCGGAAGGCTAGTAGAGGGACCGGCTCGGCGGGTTGGCGGCGTGCCCCCGCCAGGCTGGCAGCCGATGAGTCCGGATGTTATAGACCGCGAGGTCGAGGGCCGGGCGCGACCCAAAGCGGGCGTGGTGAAACTGGTAGACACGCCAGATTTAGGTTCTGGTGGCTTCGGCCGTGGGGGTTCAACTCCCTCCGCCCGCACCAACCAACTTCGTTGGATGGACGCATAGTGTGATTAGGCGCCGGCAAGCGCTGGAACAGACGACGGATTGAGGCGTATGAACGTCACGGAAACCACTTCAGAGGGATTACGCCGCCAGCTGAAGGTGGTGGTCGGCGCCGATGAGCTCGAGCGGCGTCTCTCGGCGCGTCTCGACGAGCTGAAGGGCAGGGCGCGGCTCAAGGGATTCAGGCCAGGCCGGGTGCCGAAGGAGCATTTGCGCAAAGTATTCGGGCGGTCGGTGATGGCCGAGGTGGTGCGGCAGGCCGTCGCCGAGACGAGCCGCGAGGCGCTGTCGCAGCGCGAGGAGCGGCCCGCATTTCAACCCAAAGTCGGGTTGCCCGAGGATGAGGCCGAGATCGACAAGATTTTCTCCGGCGCTGGCGACCTAGCCTACACGCTTTCCTTCGAGGTGCTTCCGCAATTCGAGGTGACCGACTTCTCCAAGATCAAGCTCGAGAAGCCCGTGGCGCCGGTGACGGACAGCGACGTCGACCAGTCGATCGATCGCTTGCGCTCCGCCAACCTGCGCTACAAGCCGAAGGACGGAGCAGCCGAGACCGGCGACCGGCTGATGGTCGACTTCGTCGGCAAGATCGACGGCGAAGCCTTCGAGGGCGGCAGCACCGAGGACGCTCACATCGTGCTTGGCAGCGGCAATTTCATTCCGGGTTTCGAAGAGGGACTTGCCGGCGCCAAGGCTGTGGAGGAGCGCCACGTCCACGCAACCTTCCCCGAGACCTATCCGGAGAAGCAGCTCGCCGGTAAGAAGGCGCGCTTCGAGGTCAAGATCAAAGAGGTGGCCGCGCCCGAGACGCCGCCGCTCGATGATGACTTCGCCAAGGGGCTCGGCATCGAGTCGGTCGAGAAGCTTCGCGAGACCGTAAAGCAGCGGCTTGAGCAGGATCGCGGGCAAGCCTCGCGCCTTAAAGTGAAACGAGCGCTCCTCGACGCGCTCAACCAAGGCTACAGCTTCGAGCTGCCCCCGACGCTCGTGGACAATGAGTTCAATGCCATTTGGCACCAGGTGATGGCCGATCTCGAGCGCTCCAAGCAAAGTTTCGCCGACGAAGGCACGACCGAGGAGAAGGCGCGCGAGGAGTATCGCGATATGGCCGCGCGGCGCGTGCGGCTCGGGCTCATCCTGTCAGAGATCGGCACCCGCAATAAGATTGCCGTCACCGACGAAGAGGTGAGCCGAGCACTGCTTGAGCGCGTGCGGCAGTTCCCTGGCCAGGAGCGCAAGGTCTACGACTATTACCGAAACAACCCGGAGCTTCTCGCCGAGTTTAGGGCGCCGATCTTCGAGGACAAGGTGGTCGACTATATCCTCGAGCTTTCCAAGGTGACGGAAAAGACCGTGACCCCAGAAGAGCTCTACGCCGATCCTGACGAGAACCACGACCCCACCCATCACCACCACGAACATGACCACGATCATGGTCACGACCACGATCGTGACCATGACCATGGGCATGACCACCATGGCCGCAAGCATGGGTGATTAAGGGGGAGGGCAATGCCCTCTTCCGTTTTGGCTGGCGACCCCATATTTAGTAAGGCCGACTCGAGATTCGTTGGCGGCCCACAGCGGCGCCAATCAGCCTTCTGGAACTTCCATGAAAGACCCGGCAGACACTTTCTTGAATACCCTCGTGCCAATGGTGGTCGAGCAGACCAACCGCGGCGAGCGGGCCTATGACATCTATTCCCGGCTGCTGAAGGAGCGCATCATCTTCGTTACGGGTCCGATCGAGGACCAGGTCGCCTCCCTCATCACGGCCCAGCTCCTCTTTCTCGAGGCAGAGAACCCCAAGAAAGAGATCTCTATGTACATCAACTCGCCGGGTGGGATCGTGACCTCCGGCATGGCGATCTACGACACGATGCAGTTCATCAGGCCTGCCGTCGCCACGCTTTGCATCGGGCAGGCGGCCTCAATGGGCTCGCTCCTGCTTTGTGCCGGCGAGAAGGGCATGCGCTATGCATTGCCGAATGCGCGCATCCTGCTGCACCAGCCTTCCGGCGGCTTCCAAGGCCAAGCGAGCGACATCGAGCGCCACGCCGAAGACATCATCAAGATGAAGCGGCGCCTGAATGAGGTCTATGTCCGCCATACTGGTCAGGACTATGCGACCATCGACAAGACGCTCGACCGCGATTATTTCATGTCGGCAGAAGATGCCCGCGCGTTCGGGCTCGTCGATGAGGTGATCACCAAGCGGCATCCGCTGGAAGAAAAAGTGGAAAAGCTCTCGCCGGTATCGTAGGGCGGAGAATCGGCGGCTAGATTTGTGAGCCGGGCGGCCTCAGAGCCAATCGACGAATTCCTGGTCAGTCGCGTGTGTAGGCGCGTCGCCTTGAGGGTGGCGAATATGGTGTTATTTGAACCCGAAGCGAGATGCGGGAGTAATCAATTCTTGATCAGTGCCGCCTTAGCATGCTGAGATTGCCCTTCGGGCAGCCTGTGCCGGAGAAAAGGGGGGCTCACACTTGCGAGGCGGCAAGAAAGACAAGGGCGCCGAGACTTAAGCGCCGGACGAGGTTTGAGGACTGGATGAGCTGATGAGCAAGGTGAGCGGAACCGATTCTAAGAACACTCTCTACTGCTCTTTTTGCGGCAAGAGTCAGCACGAGGTGCGCAAGCTCATCGCTGGGCCGACGGTATTCATCTGCGATGAATGCGTCGAGCTTTGCATGGACATCATCCGCGAGGAGAACAAGAGCTCGCTGGTGAAGTCACGTGACGGCGTGCCGACGCCGATGGAGATTTGTGCCGTCCTCGACGACTACGTGATCGGCCAGGACTACGCGAAGCGCGTGCTGTCGGTCGCCGTGCACAATCACTACAAGCGGCTCAACCACTCGAGCAAAAACTCCGACGTCGAGCTCGCCAAGTCGAACATCCTGCTGATCGGTCCCACCGGCTGCGGAAAGACCCTGCTTGCGCAGACGCTCGCACGCATCCTCGACGTGCCGTTTACCATGGCCGACGCCACCACGCTCACCGAGGCGGGCTATGTCGGCGAGGACGTCGAGAACATCATCCTCAAGCTGCTCCAGGCCGCCGACTACAATGTCGAGCGGGCGCAGCGGGGCATCGTTTACATCGACGAGGTCGACAAGATCAGCCGCAAATCCGACAACCCGTCGATTACTCGCGACGTGTCGGGCGAAGGCGTGCAGCAGGCGCTGCTCAAGATCATGGAAGGGACCATTGCTTCGGTGCCCCCGCAGGGGGGCCGCAAGCATCCGCAGCAGGAGTTCCTCCAGGTCGACACCACAAATATTCTATTCGTGTGTGGCGGCGCGTTCGCGGGCCTTGAGAAGATCATCTCGGCGCGTGGGCGGTCGACCTCGATCGGCTTTGGCGCCAAAGTCGAGTCCGTCGACGAGCGACGCACGGGCGATATCCTGAAAGAGGTCGAGCCGGAGGATCTGCTGAAGTTTGGCCTGATCCCGGAGTTCATCGGCCGCGTTCCTGTGATCGCGACGTTGGACGATCTCGATGAGGAGGCTTTGATGCGCATCCTGACCGAGCCGAAGAATGCCCTGGTCAGGCAGTATCAGCGCCTGTTCGAGATGGAGGACGTGCAGCTCACCTTCGCCGAGGAGGCGATGCGCACCATCGCCAAGAAGGCAATCGACCGCAAAACGGGTGCAAGAGGCCTCCGCTCAATCATGGAGGGCATCCTCCTCGACACCATGTTCGAGCTGCCTTCGCTTCGCGGCGTCGAAGAGGTGGTGATCAGCTCGGAGGTGGTAGAGGGCAAAGCCAGGCCTCTGCGCATCTATTCCGACCGCCACGAGGAGCTCGGCACGAGCGCCTGACGCGGAATGGCCCGATTCCTGCTTGAAGGTGGGGGCGAATCCTCCTCAGAATGGCGGGAAACCAGTTGCGACCCTGTTAAAAGTGCCACTTGACGCCAACCCCTAAGCTCGCCACCTACGCAAGCTGGCGGGTTAGCATGCCACAGGATCGGCACTATCGTTTACCGTGTTAATTTCAACGGTAACGAGCCGGCTCTTGGGGAGGGGACAGATTAGAACGGCGGAGCGCCTCGATGGTTCCGCCTAGAAAAGAAGGCGACGGAACTGCCATGAACGAACCAAAACCGTCCACTACCAAAGAAGGCGGTCCGGAGCTTTATCCGGTCCTGCCGCTACGCGATATCGTCGTCTTTCCCTACATGATCGTGCCCTTGTTCGTGGGCCGCGAGAAGTCGATCGCCGCGCTTGAGGAAGTGATGCGCTCTGACAAGCAGATTCTGCTTGTCGCGCAGAAGAACGCGAGCGACGACGAGCCTACCACCGACGGCATCTATTCCATGGGCACGCTCGCGTCGGTGTTGCAGCTCCTGAAGCTGCCGGACGGCACAGTCAAAGTCCTGGTCGAAGGCACGCGCCGCGCCGCGATCAAGCGTTACACCGAGAACGAGAGCTACTTCCAGGCCGAGATTGAGCGGGTCGAAGAGACGCTCGGCGCCGAGGATGAGATCGAGGCGCTTGCCCGCTCGGTCGTGTCGCAGTTCGAAAGTTATGTGAAGCTCAACAAGAAGATCTCGCCAGAGGTGCTCGGCACTGCGAGCCAGATAGAGGACTATTCGAAGCTGTCCGACACGATCGCCTCGCATCTCGCCATCAAGATCGCAGAGAAGCAGCAAATTCTCGAGATCGGCTCGGTCTCAGAGCGGCTTGAGCGGGTCTTCACGCTGATGGAGAGCGAGATTTCGGTACTACAGGTCGAACGCAAGATCAGGAGCCGCGTGAAGCGTCAGATGGAGAAGACGCAGCGCGAGTATTACCTGAACGAGCAGATGAAGGCGATCCAGAAGGAGCTAGGCGACAGCGAGGAAGGAAGAGACGACCTCGCCGAAATCGAGCAGAAGATCGAGAAAACCAAGCTGTCACGTGAGGCCCGCGAGAAGGCGCTCGGCGAGCTCAAGAAGCTCCGCCAGATGAGCCCGATGTCGGCCGAAGCCACCGTGGTTCGCAATTATCTCGACTGGCTGCTCACCATCCCGTGGGGAGTCAAGGGCAAGATCAAGCGCGACCTCGACGAGGCGCAGAAGATCCTCGATGAGGATCATTACGGGCTTGAGCGGGTCAAGGACCGCATCGTCGAGTATCTCGCGGTGCAGAACCGGACCAATATGCTGAAAGGCCCGATCCTTTGCCTGGTCGGCCCTCCCGGCGTTGGCAAGACCTCGCTTGGCAAGTCCATGGCGCGCGCCACGGGCCGCGAGTTCGTGCGCATGAGCCTCGGCGGCGTCAGAGACGAGGCCGAGATCAGGGGCCACCGCCGGACCTATATCGGGTCGATGCCCGGCAAGGTGATCCAGTCGATGCGGAAGGCGAAGAAGATCAACCCGCTGTTCCTGCTCGACGAGGTCGACAAGATGGGCGCCGATTTCCGCGGCGACCCTGCTTCGGCTCTGCTCGAAGTGTTGGACCCTGAACAGAACCACACCTTCAACGACCACTATCTCGAGGTGGACTACGACTTATCGAACGTGATGTTCGTCACCACGGCGAACACGCTTAACATTCCGCCGGCCTTGATGGACCGCATGGAGATCATCCGCATCGCGGGCTACACCGAGGACGAGAAGATGGAGATCGCGCGGCGGCACCTCATCCCCGCCCAAACCAAGGCGCACGGCCTTGAGGTCGAGGAATGGAGCCTTGAGGAGGATGCCCTTAAGGAGATCATCCGCCGTTATACGCGTGAGGCTGGCGTCCGCAATCTCGAGCGCGAGATCGCCAAGATCTCCCGGAAATCTGTGAAGGAGCTCCTCACCAGCAAGAAGAAGTCGATCAAGGTCACCACCAAGAACCTCGAGGATTACCTCGGCGTGCCGAAATTCCGCTACGGCGAGGCTGAGCTTGAGGATCAGGTGGGCGTCGTCACCGGCCTTGCCTGGACCGAGGTGGGAGGCGAGCTGCTCACGGTCGAGGGCGTGATGATGCCGGGGAAGGGCAAGATGACCGTGACCGGCAACTTGCGCGACGTCATGAAGGAATCGATCCAGGCCGCTAACGCCTATGTGCGCTCGCGCGCTGTCGATTTCGGCATCGAGCCGCCGCTGTTCGAGAAGCGCGATATCCACGTGCACGTTCCGGAAGGTGCAACCCCCAAGGATGGTCCTTCTGCCGGCGTGGCCATGGTCACGGCCATTGTCTCGCTGATGACCGGCATCCCGGTAAAGCGCGAGGTCGCCATGACCGGCGAAATAACGCTGCGCGGGCGGGTGCTCCCCATTGGCGGGCTCAAGGAGAAGCTCCTCGCGGCGCTTCGCGCCGGCATCAAGACGGTGATCATCCCTGACGAAAATGCCAAGGATCTCACGGAGATACCCGACGAGCTGAAAAACGCCCTGGATATCCGCACCGTGTCGCGCATGGAGGAGGTGCTGAAGATCGCCTTCACCCGTCTGCCCCAGCCGATCGTGTGGGAGGAGGAGGCCGAGGAAGAGGCCCAGGTCGTCCCGCCCAAAGACGAAGGCCTCCCCGGCGTCACGGCACATTAAAATCGCGCAAATCGGCGGTTTTTGCCACCGGTTTGCCTCATTTCAGTGGTCCGGCTCTATCCACCGAGTCGGACCATTTTTGTTGATTTTCCGGGTTTTTTGCGCCAGTCATACACCACTTGTTTGTGAATCGGAGCCTAGCCCAAGAAGCGGCCTCGAGGGCGGAACCCCCTGCGATTGGGGCCGAGCGAAAGGATGGAAACCCGTGAACAAAGCTGAACTCGTCGCCCAGGTGGCGAAGGAATCTGAGCTGTCGAAGGACTCGGCCGAGAGGGCAGTCGACGCGACGTTCAAGAACATCGAGAAGGCCTTGAAGGGCGGAGACACCGTGCGCATCGTCGGCTTTGGCAATTTCCAGGTCGCGCAGCGCAAGGCCTCAACCGGACGCAATCCGCGCACCGGCGCCGAGGTGCAAATCCCGGCTTCGCGCGTGCCGAAATTCCGTGCAGGCAAGGCGCTCAAAGAGGCCGTGAACAACTAGGCTTCAAGACCGAAATTCTCGAGGCGGAGCCTCGCAACCAGCGGGGCTTCGCCCTATTGTTTGTAGTGCGCCTCTAGGGCGGTTAGCTCAGCTGGAAGAGCGCCTGGTTTACACCCAGGAGGTCGGCAGTTCGAGTCTGTCACCGCCCACCAATAATTCAAGTACTTAGCTAGAAAGGTTGGCCAACCGAGGAGAACAAAAAAACAAGGAAGGTAACCTCGGGGGTCTTGGCGTTTCAGGAGCTTGCTGCCGAGACTTTCGCTGATCTCCTCAAAAAGCACCATCAGCCAGCTTCATGGCTGCGCTTGAGGAGAGCTCGGCGAGCGTTCACCGTCATTCGACCCGCGCGCCAAAATTCTGCTGCGTTTCCCTGCATACTCGTGAAAACGGGAGTCATCGATGCGGCTAGAGGGATCGCTTGCATTTAGCACTAGCAATTTCCTAGTGCCTTAAAGCCTGATCCTGCTGGTCTGCATGCGTTGAGGGAGGGGATCCCCCATGACATCTATCCGCATGCTTGCCATGTCGATCAGCTGCTCAACGCTGCTTTGCGCCGCTGCCTGGCCGAGCTCGCCCGCGTCAGCGCAAGTGATAGAGCGCGGCGTGGAAGGCGCGGCAGTAGGCGCGATCATCGGTGGTATTGTTGGCGGCGGCAGGGGCGCGGGGACTGGTGCCGCTATCGGAGGTGGTCTTGGGGTCCTCAGTGGTGCCGCCGAGGCGAATGCGCGGGCGCAGGGCTACTATGGTCCGCCCCCTCCTGGCTATTACGGGCCGCCGCCTCGTCGCTACTACGGTCCGCCACATGCTGGGTATTACAGTCCCCCGCCTCCCGTCGCCATCGCCGTATCAATTACTACCGCTCCGCCTCCTCTTCCGCTTTACGAGCAGCCGCTGTGTCCAGGCCCGGGATACATATGGACACCAGGTTATTGGGGATACGCCGCCGGTGGCTATTACTGGGTACCTGGCACCTGGCTGCTTCCGCCGGCTGTGGGTCTAGTGTGGACTCCCGGTTATTGGGGGTATGACAGTCGCCGTTATGTTTGGCATGCCGGATATTGGGGACCGCATATCGGCTATTACGGCGGCATCGACTATGGCTTCGGGTATTCCGGCGTCGGTTACGAGGGCGGCTATTGGGACAACGGGGTGTTCCTCTACAACACTGCCGTCACCAAGGTGGACACGACTGTCGTCACTAGGACCTACAACAAGACGGTCATCAACACCGGAACGGTGAACAATGTCAGCTTCAATGGGCCAGGCGGAAGCACAGCCCAACCGACGGCTCAAGAAACGGCTTGGTCTCACGAAAAACATACTCCGCCAACGGCACTACAAGTGAAGCATCAGCGCACCGCGAGCACTAATCGCGCTCTTTTTGCTTCGG
>DATFVO010000083.1:0-19763 GCA_035260265.1 Methyloceanibacter sp. | reverse complement strand
CCGACAAGCTGCTCGAAGGTGCGCGTAGCGTCTTCAAAAGCCTTCTTCGCGTTGTCCGTTATCCTGGCGGTGAGGGCCTGTAAGCCCCGGTTCACCTCGCCGTAGGAACGAACGGCGGCATCGAAACCGTCGCTTCCGAGTGTCTGAAATCCTTCAATCAACTTTTCAGTCTTTGGCATTTAGCTACCTCTCTTCTGCGCGCCCGGACTGGGCTCCTGTTGCGTATGCGCACGATATATGTTGCAGTGCACAATAAGTCAACCAGCCATTGCTGCGTTGCACCAAGTTTGCGGAGATTATGGCCAATAATGGCGGAGAGGGAGGGATTCGAACCCCCGAGACGGTTGCCCGCCTACACGCGTTCCAGGCGTGCGCCTTCGACCACTCGGCCACCTCTCCCTGGAAAAAGTGCCGCACTATAGCGGAGGGACCTCGAGGTTCAAGCAAACCTCGAGAACCCGAGCCACCCCCTCACGCCCGCCTCAAGCAACCCTGATTTGAACGCGGGCCGGCAATGGATTATTTAAGCGGAGAAGCAATCACCCGCTATAGAAGGTCATGCTTACTCTCATACGCCTTGTAGGCGTCTGGTTTCTTCTGCTCGCCATGGTCGCCGCCGTGATCGACGCCACCAAGAGCCTCGCGGGCGGCGGCGCATGGGTGGTCACGCCGATGGGCGAGCAGTGGAAGGCGCTGAACGCTCAGAGCCTCGATGCCGCCAAAGCTTGGGTTACGAGTAATGCCGGTCCTTATCTTTGGGACCCGATCATCACCACAATCCTGCACGCCCCGACTTGGGTCGTGTTCGGCATCCTGGGGGTTTTGCTCTATTGGCTCGGACAGAAGCGCAAGCCGGTAGAGGTTTTCATCAACTAGGAGATCTGGTCGGGAGAGAGCTCTTTCATCAAACGGAGACTTCCATGTTCACGCTGAAGCGCAAGCCCCTCTCAATGCCCTCCCCGGATCAGGCTCTCCCTGGCCGCAGCGCACCAATTCCCACCGCAAAGACTCATTTCGTGAACGGCGCCGCTCTTAAAGGCCCATACCCCCAAAGCGCGGAGAAGGCGTTGTTCGGGCTCGGCTGCTTCTGGGGCGCAGAGCGGAAGTTCTGGCAGATCCCGGGCGTGCATGTGACCGCGGTCGGTTATGCCGGGGGCCTTACGCCGAACCCGACCTACGAGGAAGTTTGCTCGGGGCTTACCGGGCACAACGAGGCGGTGCTCGTGGTCTATGACCCCAAGCGCGTCAGCTATGACGAGTTGCTGAAAGTCTTCTGGGAGGCGCACGACCCGACGCAAGGCATGCGCCAGGGAAACGATGTCGGCACGCAGTACCGGTCAGGCATCTATTATTTTTCAGAGGCGCAGCGCCGCGGCCGCGGAGGCGTCAAAGGCAGCCTATGAGAACGCGCTCAAGGCGAAGGGGCTTGGTTCCATCACCACCGAGATCTTTCTGGCGCCGGAGTTCTATTTCGCCGAGGACTACCACCAGCAATATCTCGCCAAGAACCCGCATGGCTATTGCGGGCTTGGCGGTACCGGCGTCTCCTGCCCCATCGGCACGGGCGTTGAGGCCAGCGCCTAGTCTCAGCTGCGGATGAAGCCGACGATGTCCTTGGTCTTGGCGAGGATCGGGTCGGCGATGTCGTAAGCGCGGCGTGCGCCGTCGGCCAAGATGCGATCGATTTCGACGGGATCAGCCATCAGCCGCCGCATCTCGGCGCCAATCGGCGTCAACTTGCTCGCGGCAAGCTCGGCGAGCGCGTCTTTGAACTTCGAGAAAGGCGAGCCACCGAATTCGCGCAGGACCTGTTCCTTGCTCGTGTCGGCAAGCCCGGCATAAATGCCGACGAGATTGTCGGCCTCTGGCCTGCTCTCAAGCCCCTTTACATCTGACGGCAGCGGCTCGGGATCGGTCTTTGCCTTTCTGATCTTCTTAGCGATGGCGTCGGCATCGTCGGTGAGGTTGATGCGGGTCATGTCGGATTCGTCCGACTTCGACATTTTCTTGGTGCCGTCGCGCAGATTCATCACCCGCGTGGCGGGGCCGGTAATGAGCGGCTCGGGAAGTGGGAAGAAGCCGTTCGGATAGCCTTGCCGCGCGATGGTTTTGGCGAAGTCGTTGTTGAACTTCTGGGCGATGTCGCGGGCAAGCTCGAGGTGCTGCTTTTGGTCCTCGCCCACCGGAACGTGGGTCGCGTGATAGAGCAGAATGTCGGCTGCCATCAGGTTCGGATAGACATAGAGCCCTGCCGACGCATTCTCTCGGTCCTTGCCGGCCTTTTCCTTGAACTGCGTCATGCGATTGAGCCAGCCGACGCGCGCCACGCAATTGAAGATCCAGGCAAGCTCGGCGTGGCCTGACACCTGGCTTTGATTGAACACGATGTGGCGTTCTGGGTCGATGCCCGAGGCGATGAACGCCGCAGTCACTTCGCGCGTTTTCTTGATGAGCTCGTCTGGGTCCTGGAACACGGTGATGGCGTGGAGATCGACCACGCAATAGAGGCAGTCATGCTCAGCCTGGAGTGCCACAAATTTGGTGATGGCGCCGAGATAGTTGCCGAGATGCAAATTGCCGGTCGGCTGCACGCCCGAGAAGACGCGGGTCTTGGTCTTGGTCTTTTGCATTGTTTGGCCCTAACGCCCACGGGTTATGGCGTGGCGTTTGCGGCGAGGCAAGGGCTCGCTGAACTTCGGCCTTAGGCGCAGGCCATCTCCATCTCGCGGATCTGCTCCGCGATCGAGACGGTGCGCTCGGCCATGCCGAGGTGCAGCCGCTCCACCATGCGGCCTTCGACCACGATGACACCCTTTTGCTTGTTCTCGGGCCGGCGGAATGCCTCGATGATCTTGCGCGACCACTCGACCTCCTCCTCGGTCGGCGAGAATATCTGGTTGCATGGGCCGACCTGGCTCGGGTGAATCAAGGTCTTGCCGTCCATGCCGAGCGTGCGGCCACGCTCGCACTCCTCCCTGAGGCCCATCTCGTCCCTGAACTCGTTGTAGACTCCATCGATGATGTCGAGGCGGTAGGCGCGCGCGGCGACCAGCGTCATGGCAAGCCACGGCACGACGGCGAAACGATCATGAAGCGCGCGGGCGCGCGACTCCTTGATCAGGTCGTTGGTGCCCATGACGAGGCAGCACAGCCGGTTCTCCTCGTAGATCGCGGTGGCGGCGATGGTGCGCGCATTCAGGATCGCCATGGGTGTTTCCATCATGGCCCACAGCCTGATCTCTTCCGGCGCGTGCACGCCTTGCAGGATCTTGGCGACGCTGATGACGTCGCCGGGATGGACGACCTTGGGCACCAGGATCGCGTCGGGCTCCGCCTCGCAGGCGGCAAGGATGTCTTCTGTGCCCCACGGCGTCTCGAGCGCGTTCACCCTGATGACGATCTCCCGGCCGCCATAGCCGCCGTTCTTGACCGCGGCGGAGACCTGATCGCGGGCGAGCGGCTTTGCGTCTGGCGCCACCGCATCTTCGAGGTCGAAGATCAGAGCATCCGCGGGGATCGTCTTGGCCTTTTCAAGTGCCCGCTCGTTTGAGCCGGGCATATAAAGTACGCTTCGGCGTGGCCGGCCTTGCATTGCGCCCGTTCCTCTTGCTGCAGTGCAGCATAGACGAGGATGAGGGCTTCGCCAATGCCCGTGCTCTAGGCTCCTATCTCTTTGATGATGTTCTTGATTTTGGCCGCGCCGAGCAGCTCTGCGGTTCCCAGGTAAACCAGCAGTCCGACGCCAACCAGGGTTATGAGCGCTGCCCCTTGCGCGAGCAGTCCGCTCGTGGGGGCGAACCAAGGATCGAGCAGCTTGACCAGAGCAAAGACGACGCCGCCCATCACCGCGCTTGCCGCGCAGATGCCGGCAAAGCGGCGGCGAAAGGTCTGATCGGGCTTGAAGCCATCGCGGCGTTTAAGCGTGGCAATGAGCAGACCGACATTGACCCAGCCCGAAAGCATGGAGGCGATGGCGATGCCGGTGAAGCCTACAGCCAAGAAGAGCACGAAGCTCAGGATCGCGGTCGAGGCCATGGCAACGCCAGCATAGATCATCGGCGTCTTGGTGTCCTCGCGGGCGAAGTAGCTCGGATGCAGCACCTTGATCATCACATAGGCTGGGAGCCCAAGCGCGAGTGCCGACAGCATGGCCGCGGTCGCTTGCGTGTCCGCGGCTGTGAAGGCGCCGCGTTCGAACAAGACGCACATGATCGGCCCTGAGGCGATGAACAGGGCGATCGCCGCCGGCATGGTGAGGAGCAGCGCAAACTCGAGCGCGCGGTTCTCGCTCGCGAGCACCGCATCATGATCGCCCGAGCGGAGCTTGTGGCTGAGATCTGGCAGTAGCACGACGCCGATGGCAACGCCGATCACGCCCAACGGAAGCTGGAAGATGCGGTCGGCGTAATAGAGCCAGGACACGACGCGGTCCTGCAATGTGGCGATGATAGTCGAGATCACCATTGTGAGCTGCGCCATCCCACCGGCTATGACGCCGGGCGCCGAAAGCGTCATCAATCTTCGCATATCCGGCGTGAGATGCGGGCGCTCGATCGGCACACGCATGCCGATTCTGGCAGCGGCCAAAGCCACCACAATCACCTGCAACACTCCCGACGCGGTGATCGCCCAGGCGAGCACGATCCCTGCCGTTGTCTGACCGCTCCTGAACGCGACCAGCGCCAGCAGCACGATGATCAGCACGACATTGAGCAGTGTGGGCGCCAGCGCGGCGATCGCGAAGCGGCCGAGCGCGTTCAGCACCCCGCTATGCAGCGCGACCAGCGACATGAAGACGAGGTAAGGCAGCGCGATGCGCGCAAGCATGACGGCGAGGTCGAACTTGGCGGCGTCGCTGGCAAAGCCCGGCGCGAGCAAGAGCATCAGCCAAGGCATGGCGATCTCGGCGAGAACCGTGAAGACGACCAGGACGAGAGTGAGACCCGCAAGCGCCTGGCCGGCAAAGGCTTGCGCAGCTGGCGGCCCCTCGGCGTGAAGCCGTTTAGCGAACAGCGGAATGAAGGCCGCGTCGAAGGCGCCTTCGGCGAATAGACGGCGGAACATGTTGGGCACGCGAAACGCCACGAAGAAGGCGTCAGCCACAGAGGAAGTGCCGAGCACCGCGGCGATCAGCACATCGCGGACGAAGCCGAGCACACGGCTCAGAATAGTTATCGAGCCGACGGTGGCGAAGCCACGATAAAGCTTCATTTATGCAGGCAGCAAGGCCGGCTCTTGGCGTGCCTGCAGCGCCTTCACCAGGCGCTCGCGGATGGCGCCTTCGCGACTTGCGCTCGTGATCTTCTTGCCGGTGAGATCGGTGACGTAGAAGACGTCGACCGCCTTCTCGCCGAAGGTCGCGATATGCGCCGAGGCAATGTCGAGATTCATATCTGAAATTTCGCGCGTCACGTCGTAGAGCAGGCCGGGGCGGTCGAGCCCGTTAATCTCGATCACGGTGAGCGCATCAGACAGCGTGTTGTCGATGACGACCTGCGGCTCGACCCTGAAGGCTGAGAGCTTCGCCTTCGGCTTGCGCTTGTTCATGATGACTTCGGACAGGCGCACATCTCCTCTGAGCAGCTTCTCGATAGTCTGGGCGATTTTCTTGGCACGGCGTTCTTCGTCCTCTGCGTGATCGAACTCGCGCTCGAGATGAATGGTGTCGAGCGCCATGCCGTCGCGCGTAGTCGAGATCTGGGCATCGACGATATTCGCTCCAGCGCCAGTGCAAGCGCCGGCGACCATGGCCAGCAACCGCGGGTGGTTCGGCGCGAGCAAGGTGATCTCGGTGACCCCGCGGAAGGCGTCGGTGGCAATGTGGGTGACGATCGGTTCCTTGTGCGCCTCAGCATCGCGGATGAGCTCGGCGTGCTCGGCGATGACATTGAGATCGGTCCTGAGCCAATAGGAGGGATAGTGGCGCTCGATGAAGCGCTCGAGGTCCTTTTTTGGCCAGCCGGCGAGTTGCCCGCGCAAGGCATCCTGAGCGCGGGCCACGCGCTCACTGCGGGTCAGGGTCAGATGGCCGCCGCCGAGCAAGGGCTCGGTCTCGAAATAGAGGGTTCGCAGGAGCTGGCCCTTCCACCCCGTCCATACGCCCGGGCCTACAGCGCGGATATCGGCCACGGTAAGCAGGAGGAGCAGCTTCAGCCGCTCCCGGCTTTGCACCAGCGCGGCAAAATCTCGGAGCGTCTTGGGATCGTTCAAATCGCGGCTCTGGGCGAACAGGCTCATGGCGAGGTGATGCTCGACGAGCCAGACGGCAGTTTCGGTCTCTGAGGCGTTGAGCCCAAACCGCGGCCCGAGCTCTCTCGCGATGCGCGCGCCGGCGATGGAGTGGTCCTCCTCGCGGCCCTTGGCCATGTCATGCAGGAAGGCCGCGACATAGAGCGCGCGCCGATTGTCGATGGTGCGCACGATCTCGCTCGACACCGGATGCTCGATGGCGAACTTTCCGCGCTCGATCCCGGAGAGAAAGCCGATGGTGCGGATCAGATGCTCGTCCACCGTGAAGTGATGATACATATTGAACTGCATCATCGAGACCACGCGCCCGAAATCGGCAATGAAGCGGCCAAGTACGCCAGCCTCATTCATCTTGCGCAACACGCCCTCAGGATCGCGGGAGTCCATAAGGAGCCGCATGAAAAGCCGATTGGCGGCAGGATTGTTGCGCAGCTTGTCGTCGATGAGCCGTACATTGGCGCGCACCTCACGCAGCACCTCGGGCGAGAAGGAGGCCTGATGCTCGTCGGCAAGCACGAACAGCTTGAGGAAGTTCACCGGATCCTTGGCGAAGGCTTCTTTGCTTATGGCGTAGATTCGTGCGTTTTCGATGCGGAAGTCCGAGGTGCGCCTCAGCCTGGCGCGCCGGCGCCAGCTAAGCGGCGCAAGCAGTGAGTCGAGCACGGGCAGCGACTTGAGCTGCTTGAGCTCAAGCGCGGAGCAGACGGTCCCGGTCAGCTCGCCGACCTCTTTGGCGATGAGGAAGTAGTGCCGCATGAAGCGCTCGACCGCGCTCAAACCCGCGTGGCCGCGATAGCCGAGCCGCTCGGCCATAAGCTCCTGTACCTCGAAGCTCAGCCGCTCTTCGGGTCGCTCGGTCAGGAAATGCAGATGGCAGCGCACCGACCAGAGGAAGCTCTCGCAACGGCGGAAGCTCCGATATTCGTGCGGCGTGAATACGCCGGCCTCGACGAATTCGGCCTCGGCCTTGTCTGGATAGAGATGCTTGGCGAGCCAGTGCAGTGTGTGCAGGTCACGCAAGCCGCCTTTGCCGTCCTTGACGTTAGGCTCGACGAGATAACGCGAGGCGCCGGCGCGGGCGTGGCGGGCGTTCTGCTCGGCGAGCTTGGCCTCGACAAAGGGCCGCGCATTGCTCTCCAGCACCTCCTTCCGGAACCGTTGCTGGAAATCGGCGTAGAGCGCCTCGTCGCCGAGAAGCAGGCGAGAGTCGAGCAGCGCGGTGCGGATGGTCATGTCGGACAGGCTGAGCCGCACGCATTGGTCGATGTTGCGGGTGGCGTGGCCGACTTTGAACCCGAGGTCCCACAACAGATAGAGCATGTACTCGGCGACGCTCTCGCCCCAGGCGGTCTGCTTGTAGGGAAGCAGGAACAAAAGATCGATGTCGGAGCCCGGCGCGAGCAGCCCGCGGCCGTAGCCGCCTTGGGCCACGACGGCCATGCGTTCGGCGATCGAAGGATTGTCAGCGCGATAAATATGAGTGGTGGTGAAATCGTAGGCGAGCTTGATCAGAGCGTCCTGGAAGGCCGAGAGGCCCTCGGCGCAAGCTCTGCCGTCGCCATCCCTTTCGAGCTGGCGCCTGGCCGCGGTCCGCGCATCTTCGACGAGCCGGCGCAAGCGCTCGACCAGAGCCATGCGCAGGGTCGAATCCTGGCCCGAATGAGAGTGGGCGAGCTCCGACGCCTCGTGGCGTAGGAGGTCGAGGTCGAAATAGGGCGCCTTTATGGGTGCTGGCTGGTCCATGGGCGTCAGGGCGAAAGACTAGCACATGGTCGCTTTAAGCTTCGCTGGCAAGCAAAGCCTTGAGGCGATACAGGGCTTCCAGCGCCTCCTTCGGCGTCATGGCGTCGGGGGCCAGTTCTCTCAGCACGTGCTCAAGGCGCGAGTTGAGGCTGGGCCCAGGATCGGGAGCCCCCTTGGCGGCTCTGAACAGCGGTAAGTCGTCGGCTAGATCTGAAGGCTTGGGGCGCCCGCCGGCCTTCTCGAGCGCGCTCAGCACCTCATCGGCGCGGGCGAGGACTGCTGCAGGCAAGCCGGCGAGCCTCGCCACATGAATGCCATAGGAGCGGTCGGCGGCGCCGGCGACCACGCGATAGAGGAACACGATCGCGTCGCGCCACTCCTTCACCTCGACCGTGGCATTGGCGGCGCGGGGGAGCTTGTCGGCGAGCGCGGTAAGCTCGTGGTAATGGGTCGCGAACACGACGCGCGAGCGATTCACCTCGTGTAGATATTCGAGCGCGGCCCAGGCGATGGAGAGTCCGTCAAACGTTGCCGTGCCGCGCCCGATCTCGTCGAGCACGACGAAGGAGCGCTCAGTCGCCTGGTTGAGGATTGATGCAGTCTCGACCATCTCGACCATGAAGGTCGAGCGCCCGCGGGCGAGGTCGTCGGCGGCGCCGACCCGGCTGAACAGGCGATCGACTATGCCGATATGCGCGCTTCGCGCCGGAACGAAGGAGCCTGACTGCGCGAGCACGACGATAAGCGCGTTCTGCCGCAGGAAGGTCGACTTGCCGGCCATGTTGGGACCGGTAACGACGAGGATGTGGGTGCCGGCGCCGCTCGTTTCATCGCCGAGCTTGCAGTCATTGCCGACGAAGCTTGCGCCGTCAGAGCGCCGCAAGGTCTGCTCGACCATGGGGTGGCGCCCGTCCTCGATATCGAACACGAGCGTGCCGTCGATCCTAGGCCGCACGTAGCCTTGTTCGATCGCCAGTTCGGCGAGGGCGGCATAGTGATCGAGCTCGGCCAGAGCTGCGCTCGCTGCCGCGAGCGTCTGCCGCTCGGCAAGGACCTCCTCCATGAGCTTGGCAAACATCTCAAGCTCGAGCGCGAGCGCTCGGTCCGCGGCCTGCGTGATCTTGGCCTCAAGCTCTGAGAGCTCCGGCGTCGAGAAGCGCACGACATTGGCGAGGGTTTGGCGATGGATGAAAGTCTCGACGTGCGGCGGCTTGGTCAGAACACCGCCGTTGAGCGCGGTGACTTCGACGAAATAGCCAAGCACATTGTTGTGGCGCACTTTGAGCGACTTGATGCCGGTCGCCTCGGCGTAGGTCGCCTGCAAGCCGGCGATGACCTGGCGGCTTCCGTCGCGGAGCCGGCGGTGCTCGTCGAGATCGGCGTTTGCGCCTTCGCGGGTAAAGCCACCATCACGCGGATTGACCGGAAGACTGTCGGCAAGCGCCGCCGCCAGCGAGTCTGCGACTTGAGCCGGCGCAGCGCCAAGCCGTTGGGCGATCGCGGAAAGCTCCTGCGGCAGACCGAGCGCGGCCCCTGCGCCGCTCAGGTTTTCGGCAAGGGCATTTGCTGAGTGAATCGCGTCGCGCACGGCGCCGAGATCGCGCGGGCCACCGCGCCCCAAGGCAAGCCTGGCGAGAGCACGGGCGAGATCGGGCGTGGCCTTGAGCTCCTCGCGTAGCGTCTGACGTAGCCGCGGCTCGTCGGCAAGATAAGCGACTGTATCGAGGCGCGCGTTGAGCGCGACGACATCGGTGAGCGGACTGGCGAGGCGGCTGGCTAGCTCGCGCGCTCCCGCAGCGGTGACCGTGCGGTCGATGGCAGCAAGCAGGCTTCCTCCGTGCGCGCCCTGGTTCGAGCGCATCAGCTCGAGATTGCTTCGCGTCGCCGCATCGATGATGAGAAGACTGCCGGCGCTCTCCTTGCGCGGCGGGCGCAAGAGCGGCGCCTTCCCAACCTGGGTGATCTCGACGTAAGTGAGCAGCCCTGCGAACGACGCAAGCTCTGGCCGCGTGAACTCGCCGAAGGCGTCAAGAGCTGCGACGCCGAGCCGCTGCTTCAGAGCACGCTCGCCGCGGAGTGAATCGAAATGGGCTCGCGGGCAGGGAGTGAGCGCAGCACCTGCCTCATGGATAAGCCGGCGAAGCTCTGCGTCGCCCGCGATATCGTCGCCAGCGAGCACCTCTCCAGGCTTGAGCCGAGCGATCTCGCCGACGAGATCGCTCGAGCGCACCGACGATGCCACCAATTCGCCGGTCGAGATGTCGAGGGAGGCAAGCGCGTAAGTTGGCTCGCTCCCGTCCCTCTCTGGGGCACGAAACAGTGCGGTGAGGAAATTGTGAGCGCGCGCGTCGAGCAGCGTCTCCTCGGTGAGCGTGCCAGGCGTGACGAGGCGCACCACGTCGCGGCGCACCACCGCCTTGGGCCCTCGCTTCTTGGCCTCGGCAGGGTCCTCGATCTGCTCGCAGACGGCGACGCGGTGGCCTTGGGCGATCAGCCGCTGGAGATAATCGTCCGCCGAGTGCACCGGCACGCCGCACATTGGAATGTCGATGCCCAAATGCTTGCCGCGCTTGGTGAGCGCGATGCCGAGCGCGCATGCGGCGATTTCGGCGTCACCGAAGAACAGCTCGTAGAAATCGCCCATGCGGTAGAACAGCAGGCAGTCGGCATTTGCGGCCTTGATTTCGAGATATTGGGCGATCATCGGGGTGGCGGGAAGAGCCTCCTCGCTGCGCGAGGCGCTTCCGGCGGCGGCTCCCAGGAGGGAAGCGCCCCCGCCCCTCATCTCCGTCTCGGCCATGGCCAAGGGGTAGCTTCTCCCAGAGTCCGCGACAAGGCATGCCCGCCATCAAGTTGGGGAAAGGACTTTTCGCGGGCGAGAGCCTCCTCTAGGGTGCGCCGAATTTTGCCAGGAGACCCGCCATCGTCCGCCCCTCAAAACGCGCGCTAGAAGCGCTCCGCCCCATCAGCTTCGAGCGCGCCGTGTCGCGCCACGCCGAAGGCTCATGTCTGGTCCGCTTTGGCGAAACACATGTGTTGTGCACGGCGACCGCAGGTGAGCCGGTGCCGCCCTGGCTCAAAGGGAGCGGCCGCGGCTGGGTCACTGCGGAATACGGCATGCTGCCGCGGGCGACCTCCGAGCGCACGCGGCGCGAGGCCTCGGCAGGGAAGCAATCTGGCCGGACGCAAGAGATCCAGCGCCTGATTGGCCGCTCGCTCCGCGCCGTCACCGATCTAGCTGCGCTCGGCGAGAAGCAGATTATCGTCGATTGCGATGTGCTCCAGGCCGACGGCGGCACGCGTACAGCGTCCATCACCGGGGCATGGGTCGCGCTGCATGACGCGCTTGTCTGGATGGCTGCACGGAGCATGATCAAGACCAATGCGCTGCGCGACCACGTTGCTGCTGTGTCTTGCGGGCTTTACGGCGGAGAAGCAATCCTCGATCTCGACTATGCCGAGGACTCTGAAGCCGACGCCGACGCGAATTTCGTGATGACGGGATCAGGCGGCATCGTCGAGGTCCAGGGCACAGCCGAGACCGGGCCTTTCACTCAGGAGCAATTCGACAAACTCATGTCGCTCGCCCGCCAAGGCATCGCCGAGCTCGTCGCCTTGCAGAAGCTCACCGTTGCTTAAGCCTGGATCGCTTTGCCACGGCGTCAAGCTCGTAATCGCGAGCCACAACGAAGGGAAGGTCCGGGAGCTGAACGAGCTGTTCACGCCTTACGGCATCGAATGCATCTCGGCGGCAAGCCTCGACCTGCCAGAGCCAGAGGAGACGGGCGAGACGTTCGCTGAGAACGCAAAGCTCAAGGCTGTGGCAGCCGCAAAGGGGGCAGGCATGCTGGCTCTCTCCGACGATTCGGGCCTCGAAGTCGGAGCGCTCAGCGGCGCGCCAGGCATCCATTCCGCACGCTGGGGCGGTCCCCACAAGGCCTTCGATCTCGCTATGGCGCGGGTACATCATGAGCTGAAGAAGCTCGGCACGTCAGACTGGCGGGCGAACTTCACCTGCGCGCTTGGCCTAGCAGCCCCTGATGGCGACGCGGCAGCCTTTACCGGCCAGGTCTACGGCACGATCGTCTGGCCGCCGCGCGGTGAACGCGGCTTCGGCTATGATCCGATCTTCGTGCCTGAGAACTATAGTGAGACATTCGGCGAGATGGACCCCGAGCTGAAGAACCGGCTGTCACACCGCATGCGCGCCTTCGAGAAATTGATGTCGGCGACTTATGTTGGCGATGATGCGTGAGCCGTTTGGGATCTACGTGCATTGGCCGTTCTGCCGCGCCAAATGCCCTTATTGCGACTTCAACTCGCATGTGCGGCATGGCGGCATCGACGAGGCACGGTTCCTTGCGGCCTACCTTGCCGAGCTTCGCCATTTCGCCGCGCTTGCGCGTGAGCGCAGCGTCACCAGCATCTTCTTCGGTGGCGGCACGCCGTCTCTGATGCGTCCCGCCACGGTGAGCGCGATCATCGATGCCATCGCCGATCATTGGGACTTGGCGAACGACGCGGAAATCACGCTCGAAGCCAACCCGACGAGCGCCGAGGCGGAGAACTTCGCAGGCTACCGCACGGCCCCCGTCAACCGGCTGTCGCTTGGCGTACAGGCCCTTAATGACCAGAGCCTGAAAGCTTTAGGGCGCCAGCATTCGGCGCAGGAGGCTTTGGACGCGCTCGCGCTCGCCAAGCGCCACTTCGACCGCGTGTCGTTCGATCTTATCTATGCGCGCGAAGGCCAGACCGTGAAGGCATGGCAAGCAGAACTCGCCCACGCGCTCGATCACGCTGCGGACCATGTCTCGCTCTATAAGCTCACCATCGAGGAGGGCACGCCGTTCGCTGCCCGATATGCCGCCGGCACGTTGGCCATTCCTGACCCAGCACGCGCGCGTGCGCTCTTTCAACTCACGCAAGAGCTGTGCGAGGCGGCAGGGCTGCCGGCCTACGAGGTTTCGAACCACGCGCGGCCTGGGTTCGAGTCGCGCCACAACCTGCTTTATTGGCGCGGGCACGACTATGCGGGCGTCGGCCCCGGCGCCCATAGCCGCATAACGGTCGGCGGCACCAAGCGGGCGCTGTCGGCGATCAAATCGCCCGAAGGCTGGCTCGCCGAGGTCGAGACGCATGGTCACGGTCTCGCCTGCGACGAGGCTTTGAGCGCCGAGGAAACGGCCGAGGAATATCTCTTGATGGGCTTGCGCCTCAGCGAGGGTATCGACCTCAAGCGCCTCGCGGCCATCTGTGGACGCGGTCTCGATGAAGAACGCATGAGCGCGCTCACCAGCGACGGCTTGCTCCGGCGCGAAGGCGACCGGCTCGCCGCGACGACTAAAGGGCGCCTGGTGTTGAACCGCCTGATCTTGGAGTTGGCCGCTTAGCCTTAGTACGCCGATGCGCTGGTAAAGGAGCTCGGCGCAGGGTCGATCACGACCGGCCCACCCTCACGCACTTCGAGAATTGCAAGCCCACGTTCGCAGGTCCCGTCGGGAAGCAAGCGGAACAGTCCGTCGATGCCGGCGAAACCGCTTGAGCGCGTGAGCTGACCCATGTCGTAGCGCTGCCCCGGCGGATTTTGCGATAGCGACACGGCAAGGCTCACCGCGTCATAGGCTAGGCTCGCGAGCCGCGGCGGCACCGAACCATAGGTCTTGGAGTACCGCCGCACGAAATTGCTCCAGCCCTTTGGGTCCGGCGCAGGATACCAGCCGCCAACCAGCGCCTTCTCTCCGCCGATATTGGGATAGTCCCATTGCCCCGTGCCGATGAGCTGCACGCGTCCGTTGGTGAGATCGGAGGAGGCAAGCAGCGGTGCAAGTGAGGGAAGCTCCTCGCGCCCGGCAGGCAGAAAGAGCGCATCGATCTTCTGCCCGCCTTTGATCGCGTTGGCGATCTGCCTGACCGGTCCGAGCATGGCGTTCGAGTCGTCAGGAGGGAAGGAAGCGCGCACGCTTGTCTCGCCACCGCCATCCGACACTGCCTTGGCGAAGGCGGACTCGGCGACGCGGCCATAGGGCGATTGCGGAACGAGTTGCGCGAAACTGTGCTTGCCCCGCGACATGGCGAAGCTGACGATGCGGGGCACGTCGCGCCCGGCTTGGAAGCTCAACAGGTAGACGCCGTTGCCGGCGACCTTCTCGTCGCTGGAAAAGGCAATCATGGGGATGCCGGCCTGGCGCGCGACCGGAGCTGCACCGGAGACTTCCTGAGCGAATAGCGGGCCGATAATCAGCTCGGCGCCTTCCTTGATCGCGCTCTCGGCTGCAAGACGCGCCCCGTCGGGCGTTCCCTTGGTGTCCTTGGGCATGAGCGAGACATTGGGATTGTCGAAATCGAACAGAGCGAGCTCGGCTGCCTGTTTCAGCGCCTTCGCCACCGCCGGCGTAGAGCCGGACGAGGTGACGGGGAGAAGGAGCGCGACCTTTACAGCTCCGGTCGAGCTGGTGAAGCCTGCGCCACCGGGCCCGCCACCGCCGCCGCCAGGGGCCCCGCATGAGGCGACGAGCATTGCCACGCCCATCGCAGCGAGCACGAGCTTCACGGCAGCGAAATGGCGCCCTATGCAGAACGCAAACCGCATAGTCTTCCTGCTTGTCGGCGATTGCTCAAAACGACCAGCTCCTCCGGTTGGGTCCTGAGACCCCAAGCCGCGTACTGTCGGGAGGAGCTCGTTCGCAACGATGGCCCAATCGTGATGGACGAAGCACGACTATATCACGTAACGTTCGAGCGCCTAGGGCGACCGGTTATCGCCTAAAGCTTAAGTCGTTGGAGCTGGCCCCAAAACGCTGGCGCGGCGCGTGCAAGACCATCGCGACAAGGATCAGGCTGAGGCTCGTCACCGCGGCACGGTGGCGCGGGCGGGCGAGGTGCTCGCGGACTTGGTCGAGCGTCCGCTTCAGCCCGGCCTCTATCTCGTGGCAACGCCGATCGGCAATCTCGCTGACATCTCGCTAAGGGCGCTGTCGGTACTCGCCCGCGCGGACGTAATCGCCGCAGAGGACACGCGCCACTCAAAGAAGCTCCTCTCGCATTTCGACATAGCTTGCGAGCGGACGCCCTATCACGAGCACAACGCCGCCAAGGAGCGCCCGCGCATCTTGTCCCGGCTTCGCGCCGGAGCCTCGGTGGCGCTCATCTCCGACGCCGGCACGCCGCTCATTTCCGATCCCGGCTACAAGCTCGTGCGTGAGGCGCTCGATGAAGGGTTCTTGGTAACGAGCATTCCCGGCCCATCGGCGCCGCTCGCGGCTTTGACCAGTGCCGGACTTCCGACCGACACCTTCCTCTTTGCCGGCTTCCTCCCGCCCAAGTCTGGCCAGCGCCGCGCCCGGCTTGAGGAGCTCAAGTCGATTCCGGCGACACTCGTCTTTTTTGAGTCGGCGACGCGTCTCGCCAAGAGCCTGACCGACATGGCTGAATTGTTGGGCGCGCGCGCGGCCGCCGTCGCAAGAGAACTGACCAAGCTGCACGAGACGATCACGCGCGGGACGCTGGACCGCCTTGCTACCGAGTTTTCGGAAGGTAGCGCATTGAAAGGCGAGTTGGTTGTGGTGATCGCCCCGCCGATAGAGGACTCAGCGGGCATCAGTGATGAGAAGATCGTCGAGCAGCTCGGGAAGGCGCTCAATCTGGAAAGTTTCCGCGACGCAGTGCGGAGTGTCTCGGAGGTGCTGCAAGTGCCCCGCTCCCGTGTCTACGAGCTCGGGCTTTCGCTCAAGCCCAAGGCCGACTGACATGACGTACGGGCCTATCGCAGCGGTTTATTCGCGGAGACGCTCACGGCGTTCCTGCTTCGCCTGAGAGGCCACCGCATCGTGGCACAGCGCTACAAACCTCCGGTCGGCGAGATCGACCTCGTGGCGCTCAGAGGCAGGCGGCTCGCCTTCATCGAGGTCAAGCGGCGGAAGACGAAAGAGGATACCGCCTGGACTTTGCCAGCCAGGCAACGCCGCAGCATCGTGCGAGCCGCGCAATATTGGCTGGCTGGCCACCCGGACTTTGCCGGGCATGACATCGCCTTCGCCGTGGTGCTTGCGGGGCCCTTTGCCTGGCCGCGCTATATCGCCAACGCCTTTCCGCTGTGACCCTCGTTCATTTCCCTTTGGCGAAACTCTGCCTATAAGAGCGCCATGGCCCTCAAGGTCGCCTTCCAGATGGACCCCATCGAGCGCATCGATATCAGGGGCGATTCGACTTTCGCCCTCCTGCTCGAAGCGCAATGGCGGGGACACGACGTGTTCTACTACACGCCGAACAATCTCTCGCTGCGCGACGGCAAGCTGATCGCTGAAGGCCATAGTCTTACTGTGGAGGACAAGCCTGGGAACCATTACCGGCTCGCGCATCCAAGAGAGGTGGATCTCGCCACGTTCGACGTGGTGCACCTCCGCCAAGATCCGCCCTTCGACATGGCCTATATCACCACGACTCATCTCTTGGAGCGCATCCATCCCCACACGCTCGCGGTCAACGATCCGGCGAGCGTGCGCAACTCGCCGGAGAAGATCTTCGTGCTCGATTTTCTCGACCTGATGCCCCCCACCCTCGTCACCCGCTCGGCCGAGGAAATCCGCGCCTTCCGCGACAAGCACAAAGACATCGTGGTGAAACCGCTCTATGGCAATGGCGGCGCAGCGATCTTCCGCATCCCGCCCGACGACACCAACCTCAATTCGCTGATCGAGCTGATGGGGCTGACCTTCCGCGAGCCGATCATGGTGCAACGCTACGTTCCGCAGGTCGCCAAGGGTGACAAGCGCATCATCCTCGTCGACGGTGAGTTTGCCGGCGCGATCAATCGCGTCCCGCCCCCCGGCGAGACGCGCTCCAATCTGCATATTGGCGGCAAGGCCGAGGCCACGACGCTCTCGAAGCGCGACAAGGAGATCTGCGCGCGGCTCGGGCCCGAGCTCAAGCGGCGCGGGTTGATCTTCGCCGGCATTGACGTGATCGGTGACTATCTCACCGAGATCAACGTCACCTCGCCGACCGGCATCAGGCAGGTGGCCGCATTCGGAGGGCCCGACATCGCCGCCATGATCTGGGACGTGGTGGAGCGCAAGGTCAAGGCGCAAAGGGCCAAGAAGGGGGCGTAATGGCCTCCGATCCCAAAGGGCTTGGTGCCAAGTTCGACGCCCCTACCGACGCAGAGTTCAACACGCGCGGCATCGAAGCAACCATGGCCCCCATGGGGACGTTGCCGCACGTTACCCCACGTGCCGACCATGACCGGAGGCGCGGGGTATGACGCCGTTCGGCACTTCTATGAACTACTTCGTCGGGCGCGTGCCCGACGACTGGAGCGTCAAGTTGATCTCGCGCACCATCGGCGAGAGCCAGCTCGCTAACCAGCTTCACCCATGACTGCGACATTCCAGCTCTCCTGCCTGGGGTGAAGCCGACGAGGCGCAAAGTGACGATCCCGTTTGTCGTGGTGGTCGGCTTTGACAAAGGATAAGAAGGTTGCCTCGAGCGCATCTATTGGGATCAGGCTAGCGTGCTCACTCAGATCGGCCCGATCGACAAGGCTGGCCTCCCGGTCACTGGCGCGGAGCAGGCGGCGCGTTTGCTCGATTCGAGCCTCCCATCGAACACGCTCATCCCCAAGGCTTGATTCCTCATCAAGCTTTAGGCCTTCGCTGCCGAGGCGCTCGTTCGCCTGCAGGCTTCGCCTCCGTCGCGGGCTGCTTTGCTTCAACCTGACGGGATGTCTCTGGTCGAGGCGCCCGCCTTCGCCGTTTGCCGAATGCGCACCAGAGATGAAAGCCGACGCCAACGCCCCAGCCGAGCGCCACCCAATAGAACCACCACACCTTCGGTGTCACGGTGAGGTTGACGAAAGCGAGCAGCAGTACCACCGCGATATAGACGAAGAGATGGACGATCGAGGAGCGTGACTTCGGATCGATGAAAATGCGCTCGCGCCGCCGCGTCTTGCGCAACAGGAGCGCAAGCGCGTGCGTCGCGACAGCGACGCCCCAGCCTAGGAGCACCCATGGGAACCAGAGCGTGCCAGGCTTGAGCCACAGATTGATCGTGGCACAGATGACGACGCTAGCGGCAAAGGCCGCGAGGTGGACCAGGAAGATGCGCATGGAGAGGTCTTTGAACATGTCAGCACCTCATGCTGCGGGCGGATCGCCAGGCGGGCGGTTCTTTTTGAGGCTTTGCTAGTCTGGCCTTGACCTTCTCGACGGGTAAGTTCTTCGGCAGCTCGGCGTGTTCGGTGAAGGGCCCATTCGATCCAACCGAGCGGAGTCGCTCACAATGACTCGCCGTGCGGCGGATGAACTGTGGCGTTCCATTCCGAACAGCTCAATGGAAAGCCCGCCGTGGAAGGGCGTGGCTCCCGGGGCCGTACACGCCAGCAAAGTCTAGGCGGTGGCGGCGAGGCTGATTTCCCGGAGGCAGGAACTTAGCTTCCAAGATAGCGTTTGTTTCATTCGGCGGGGGCCATTCAGAGGACTCACCAGTAAGAGGGCTCACATGAATCCCGCCAAACCAATGACGGTGGGCGCTGCGGCGCTATGCCAGCGGCATCCTGCGCGAATATCTCTTAGGCCAGGGCAACACTTCCATATTGCCGCGGTCTACGACAAAGCAGCGTTCGATATAAGCCTCCCCGGCCACACCAGAGCGGCCTTCGCTAGAAAAGCTGATTGGTTTCGTCTGCTTGCCCGCGTTGCAGAAAAGAGAGAGCTAGCGGCCCTGATGGCTCAAAAAGCACAAGAACCGCCGAACCCGTTTGGGTTCATCACCGCACCCCGCTGATCGAGGTCGTTATCCAAGGACTACGGAACGGCAACGCCCTCCACGTTTGGGTGGAGGGCGTTTTTTGGTCTGCAAATAATGGCTGCTAGTAGTTAGCGGCTGACTGGGTCACCAACTCCGGCGGAGCCACCATTGCGAGGGTCGAGGCGTCGGTACCGCAGAGCAGGTTCATCGACATATGCACCTCGTCAAAACGAGCCATCTGGCCGGGCCGCAGACTCACCCTGACGCGCGACGTGCTGTAAGGCGCGTCGGCCCCTTCATCCTTCCATATGAAGGTATGTACCGCGCAAGAGCCGCGCTCGGGCACAAAGAAGGCGATCACGCGCTGCCCGCCCCAGGCGGCGATGATCGGCTCATTCGGCCCTACTGGGCCGTAATTGGTGGCGTACTCGTCGGCAAGCGCGGGCGTGACAGTCGCCATGAAGAGCGCCGCGCAGCCGATAGAAGTGGAACGTAGCAGTTGGACCATTGAATTGGTCTCCTTTCAGTTTAGGCCGATTCGAGTCGAATCGGCTTGCTGCAATGCACAATCCCATACCGCATCGCAGTGACAAATTTGTGTTGCGATGCGAGACAACCGGACGCGCGACGCTATAAAAAATTTGGACCAAGAATTATTGGGGAATAGTGAGAGCTTGCTGGCTGGAGGCAGCCCCCCGACGGTCCTGAAACTTCGATTTCTTAAGCGTAAGCATGCTTTTACTGGCCGATTGGGCGCGCTCGGTCGGGAACTCGAAGTCCCGAGCCGGATCAGCCGGTAAGCCTTTTTATCCCAGCACATCCAAAGATGCTGGGCGATGCGGCATTGCCAGGCGGCCGTCAGACTCGACCTGGTAGTTCGCAACGTAGCGGACAACGCAGAGCCCCCAAAAAAGCGAAGACCGCGAGGTCGAGATATTGAAAGCCAGCGACGTTCCGGCCGTGCTGGACGCGCTGAAGGTATTGGCAAGCTGCTGGGGTAAAAGTGGCACCCAATTTGGCACCCG
>DATFVO010000082.1:0-18730 GCA_035260265.1 Methyloceanibacter sp. | reverse complement strand
ACGTCGATCACCTTGGCAATTGCAGAGATCGGTTTGCGTGTGTCGATCAGCAGAACGACAGCCTCAGTGGCTCCCACGTCGAACTTGCGCCTCTCGTCGGCGAGCACGAGTCCCCAGTCGAAATCCTTGCTGATTACGAAGCCGAGCAGGACACCGGTCTTGGACTGCGCTGTCATGGTGCAGTCAGAGAACTTACCGTCGCTATCGTAATTGGCCTTGCCGCGCCACACGCCAGAAGTGAAGGCGCCACGGTCGCGCTCTGCCGCCAAGAGGAGAGCCACGACTAGAGGCGCGAAGAGCAAGGCTCTCATTGTCATGGCAGTCCCCGCGCGCCGGCTTTCAGCCATTTAACACGAACCGGGGGCGGCGCGGGTTAAGGGCAAAAATCGCTTTCGTTTCCGAGTCTTGCAATCGCGATCTGAGTGTCCCCATAACGCCGCCGGTCGATTTCGCGAAAGGATGGAGGCCAGTGGATGGCGACGTCGATGCGCTCCTCTAGCACGGCAATTGCTCCTTGTTCAGCCCACCTCCCATCAATCGCCTCCTCAAGTGCGCGTTCCCCGAGACCCTTGCCGTACGGCGGATCGCAGAAGATGAGCTGGAATGGCTGAAGCATACCAGCCTCGCCGAGTTTGGTCGCATCGCGGCGCCAGACCTTGGTGACACCAGTCAGTCCGAGCGCTTCCACATTGCGCCTGATCGCGGCACGCGCCGCAGCGCTCTCCTCGATGAACACCGCGTAGCGCGCGCCGCGCGACAACGCCTCTAACCCCAGCGCCCCGGAGCCGGCAAACAGGTCGAGCACGCGCGCCTCCTCGAAATCGAAGCGGGGAGGACCGTGCTCGAGCACGTTGAACAAAGCCTGACGCACGCGATCCGAGGTCGGGCGAGTGGCAAGTCCCTTGGGCGCGTCGATGCTTGCGCCCTTGAACTTGCCGGCGACGATGCGCATCAGGCCTTCAGCCCGAATTCGCGGGCAAGCTTCGGCCCGAGCTGATCGGCAAGTACGCGGCGCTTCACTTCCTCGACCTCGCCTTCGTCTAGATCGCCGAGCGCAAACGGTCCAAAGGAGAGGCGGATCAGGCGATTGACGGTGAGCCCGAGATGCTCGGCGAGCCGCTTCACCTCGCGGTTCTGGCCTTCGCGGAGACTAAGCGTGAGCCAGAGATTGGAGCCCTGCTCGCGGTCGATGCGCGCCTCGACCGGACCGTATCTCACGCCGTCAATGGTGACGCCCGCGCGCAAGCCATGCAGCGCCTCTTCGCTCACCCGGCCATGCGCGCGCACGCGGTAGCGCCTGAGCCAACCAGTGCTCGGCAGCTCGAGATGCCGCGCGAGCGCACCGTCGGTGGTAAGCAGCAAGAGGCCCTCCGTGTTGATGTCGAGGCGTCCGATCGAAACCACGCGCGGCAGATTTGGCGGTAGAGCATCGAACACGGTGCGCCGTCCTTGCGGATCCTTGTGGCTGGTGACGAGGCCGCGCGGCTTGTTGTAGCGCCATAGCCGCGGCGCCTGGGGGGCGGGGAGAGGCTCGCCGTCGACCACGATCTTGTCGTCGGGCGAGATGATATGGGCCGGTGTGGTTAGCACCTTGCCGTTGACCAAGACGCGGCCGGCCGCAATCCAGGCTTCAGCGTCACGGCGCGAGCAGAGCCCGGCATGGGCCATCGCCTTGGCGATGCGCATCGGCTCTTGCTGCCTGGGCGGGGGCAGCCTCCGCCCGACTGACTTCTCAACCTTCCGCACCGCTTGACGCTCGCCTCTCTTCCCGCGCAGTTTGCCGCGCATGATAACGAAGCTTGCAGACGCGGGCACAAGTCGCAAGGCGGCGCGGCCGATGGAGCTTGCGCTCGACGAGGCCGAAGCGGCGCGCGATCTCGGCGAGGTGCCGATCGGCGCTGTAATCGTGAGCGCCGCTGGCGAGGTGTTGGCGCGGGCAGGCAACCGCACGCTCACTTTGCGCGATCCCACCGCGCATGCCGAGCTTCTGGCGATCCGCGCCGCGGCGGCCAAGCTCGGCTCGGAGCGGCTCACCGCTTGCGACCTCTATGTCACGCTCGAGCCTTGCGCCATGTGCGCGGCGGCCATCTCGTTCGCCCGCATCCGCCGCCTCTATTTCGGCGCCGCCGATCCGAAGGGCGGCGCGGTCGAGCACGGGCCCCGGTTCTTTCACCAGCCGACCTGCCATCACGCGCCGGAAGTGATCGGCAGCTTGGGCGAAACGCGCGCGGCGGCGCTGCTCAAGGATTTCTTCGCCGTCCGGCGCTAGAATCCGGACTGCGGCGTCCAATAGCGCATGCTGCGCGGATAATTCAGCTGCGGGAACGCGCGCTGAATCGCCTGAGTCTCGTAGTCGCCCTTCTCATAGGGCACGAAGCCGAAATAGAAGCTGTACCCGCCAGGCCGCCCAGGGCTGTAGTAATAGGGATAGATCGGAGGGCGCCCACGTCTGAAGATTTGCGCGGGCTCAAGCAGCGTCGCGCCACTGGCTGCTGGATCGCTCACAAAGCCAGGCGCGGCTGCCGCGGACTTTGGCCCGTTAAGGGGCAAAAGGCCCGAGAGCAACGCGGCCGCCGTGGCGACAACAGCAAAGGTCCTGGTGCAGTCGAATAGACTTGGCATCTGAATCTCCGATCTTTGCCCGACGGTAACGGCAGACTCTCGCCCGAGCAATGATCCGCCAGAAAAACGTGGCGAAAAAAAATGCGTGGGTGTTTGCCGAAATGCCACTTTCGCGGGCACGACGAACATTCTCACCTGGCCAAGCCCGCGAGCTTGAGGGGATGACGCGCCGAAAAGCGCAAACCTATGGCTCCGCTCTCGTCATGCCCGACCTTGGGCCGTGCATCAGCGATCTCATCGCTGTGCCGCTGGCAAAATTATGGATGGCCGGGCCTTCGCCCCCCG
Source organism: Methyloceanibacter sp. (assembly GCA_035260265.1). Taxonomy (GTDB): domain Bacteria; phylum Pseudomonadota; class Alphaproteobacteria; order Rhizobiales; family Methyloligellaceae; genus Methyloceanibacter. The sequence continues at coordinate 15,823 of DATFVO010000082.1, read as the reverse complement.
AAGCCGTGATGTTGACAAAGGCGTGCAACGGCTTCGGCCCGCGTAGGCGGGCCAAGCCCGGCCATGACGAGGCACTACGCGGGGCTAGTTGGCTTGGACCTTCTTGTCGGCGCTGGTGTCGACCGACTTGATGCCGTGCAGAAGGTCGAGAGCGTAGTTGAGCTGGGTGTCCTTGCTCTTGTCCTCGGCGACATAGGAAGAGCTGCCGTCCTCCTCATCGGCCGTGGCCTCGTCATCGGGATTCTTGAGATGGCCGCGTAGGCTCGCCTCGCCGACGGCTGCCGCCATATCCTTGTTGAGGTCCTTGGGCAACTCCTCCTCGACCTTGACCTCCGGCTCGATACCCTTGGCCTGGATCGAGCGGCCTGACGGCGTGTAGTAGCGCGCCGTGGTGAGTCTCAGCGCGCCGCCGCCCGACAGCGGGATGATGGTCTGCACCGAGCCTTTGCCGAAGGAGCGCGTGCCGACCAGGATCGCCCGGTGGTGATCCTGAAGCGCGCCGGCAACGATCTCAGATGCCGAGGCCGAGCCGCCATTGATCAGCACCACCAGCCGCTTGCCGCCGGTAATGTCGCCCGGCCGCGCATTGGCGCGCTGCGTCTCCTCCTCGTTGCGTCCCTTGGTCAGCACGATGGCGCCCTGATCGAGGAAGGCATCGGACACCGAGATGGCCTGATCGAGCAGGCCGCCAGGGTCATTACGAAGATCGATGATGTAGCCCTTGAGCTTGGGGCCGATGGACTTCTTGAGATCGGCGACGGCCTTCTCCAAGTCCGCCGTGGTCTGCTCGTTGAAGCTCGTGATGTGGATGTAGCCGATGTCGCCATCGGCCTCGTATTTGACGGGCTTAATGCGAATCACGTCGCGAACCATCTTCACGTCGAAGGGGTTGTCCACGCCCTTGCGCACGATGGTGAGCGTGATCGGGGCATTGACCGGCCCACGCATCTTCTCGACGGCTTCCTCGAGCGTGAGGCCTTCGATCGGCTCCCTGTCGAGCGCAGTGATGAGATCGCCGCTCAGCAGCCCCGCCTTGGCCGCCGGTGTGTCCTCGATGGGAGAAACGACCTTGATCATGCCGTTCTCCATGGTGACCTCGATGCCAAGCCCGCCGAACTCGCCCTTGGTCTGCACCTGCATGTCGCGGAATTCCTTGGCGGTCAGGTAGGTAGAATGCGGGTCGAGCGCCATCAGCATGCCCCTGATCGCATCCTCGACCAGCTTCTGGTCGTCGGGCTTCTCGACATAGTCGGAGCGGACGCGCGACAGCACCTCGCCGAACAGATCGAGCTGGGAATAGAGCTCGGAATTTGAATCCGACGCCGGCTCGCTCCAAGCGAAGCCCGCCAACATGGAACCGGCAGCCAGCAAAGCGAGGGCGGCAAGCGCCCAAAGCCTGTAGTCAGATTTGCGAATCACCAATGAACTCCTCGGGGGCGAGTGGGCGGCAGCCCAAAGGCTGGTCGCCGATCAAGCGCAGGTCTTTCGACAAGCTACTCCTCTTGGCCGAAATGCCAGTGCGACAAGCTGTCCATTACGCCATCCTACCTTAACTCGATGTAACTTGCCTTCTCTGCCAAAGCCCGCCAGCCGATGTCGCGGCGGCAGAAGCCTTCCGGCCAGTCGATCTCATCCACGGCAGCGTAAGCCCGCGATTGCGCCTCTTTGATGTCGTGGCCACGGGCGGTGACGCCGAGCACGCGGCCTCCATCGGCGAGGATGCGTCCGCCGTCGCGTCTTGTGCCGGCATGGAAGATTTGCACATGAGGATCGGCGGCGGCACGCTCCAGCCCTTTGATCTCGGAGCCCTTTTGGTATGCGCCGGGATAGCCGCGCGCCGCCATCACCACGCAGAGCGAAGCATCGTCATGCCACTCGACCGCGAAATCCTTGAGACGGCCTTCGGCTGTGGCGAGGAGGGCAGGGAGCAGGTCTGACTTCAGCCGCATCATTAGCACCTGAGCCTCAGGGTCGCCGAAGCGCACGTTATATTCGATGAGCTTTGGGGCTCCCTCTTTGATCATCAGCCCGGCATAGAGCACGCCCTTGAACGGCGTACCACGCGCCTTCATAGCACGGACGGTGGGTAGCACGATCTCATCCATCACGCGGGCGCAGAGCTTAGGCGTCATGACCGGCGCCGGCGAATAGGCGCCCATGCCTCCTGTGTTGGGGCCCGTATCGCCATCGAAGGCGCGCTTGTGGTCTTGCGCCGTGGCGAGCGGCAGAGCGGTCTCGCCATCGATGAGCGCGAAGAAGCTCGCCTCTTCGCCGTCGAGATATTCCTCGATCACAGCGCTCGCGCCGGCGGAACCGAATGCACCGGAGAAGCAGGTATCGATGGCATTGTGGGCTTCCTCGCGCGTCGTGGCGACGGCGACGCCTTTACCCGCGGCAAGTCCATCGGCCTTGATGACGATGGGGAGGGCCTGAGTCTTGACATAAGCTTTTGCGGAAGCCGCGTCGCCGAAACGTTGATAGGAGGCGGTCGGGATGCCGTACTCGGCGCAAAGGTCCTTAGTGAAACCTTTGGAGCCTTCGAGCTGCGCGGCAGCCTTCGAGGGGCCGAATACTCCAATTCCGGCGGCCTCAAGGTCATCGGTAAGCCCTGCCACTAGCGGCGCCTCAGGCCCGATCACGACAAGGCCGATGCCGCCCTCCTGGCAGAAGCCGATCACCGCCGCATGATCGGCAATATCGAGCGCAATGCACTCGGCGACCTCGGCGATGCCGGCATTGCCCGGAGCGCAATAGAGGCGATCGAGCAGCGGGCTCTGCGCAAGCTTCCAGGCAAGCGCTTGCTCCCTCCCGCCGCTCCCGATCAGAAGCACATTCACCTTGTCCACGCTCCTCTTGTGGCCCAAAGGTCGAGCTTGTATTGCAGACGCGTGATGGATTCCAATGGCTGATCGAATCGCGCAAACCGCGACGAATCTCGTCGAATATACCGTCTCAGAGCTTGCCTTTGCGCTCAGGCGCACGGTCGAGGACAATTTCGGCCTGGTCAAGCTGCGCGGTGAGATTTCCGGGTTCAAGGGCCGGCATGCGAGCGGGCATTGCTATTTCACGCTGAAGGACGAGCACGCCTGCATCGAGGCGGTGATCTGGAAGAGCACGTTCCAGCGGCTGAAGTTCAAGCCCGAGCAGGGGCTCGAGGTCATCGCCCGCGGCCGCGTTACTACCTATCCCGACAAGTCGAAATATCAGATCGTCATCGACGAGCTAGAGCCTGCCGGTGTCGGCGCGCTGATGGCGCTGCTCGAGCAGCGCAAGAAGATGCTCGCCGCCGAGGGGCTGTTCCACGAGCAGCGCAAGAAGAAGCTGCCTTACTTGCCGCGCATCGTCGGCGTGGTCACTTCGCCGACCGGCGCGGTGATCCGCGACATCCTGCATCGTTTGGCCGACCGCTGCCCCTGCCATGTGCTGGTTTGGCCGGTGAGGGTTCAGGGTGAGACCTGCGCAGCAGAGGTTGCGGGCGCCATTGCAGGTTTCAACGCGCTGATGATTGGCGCCGCGGTGCCGCGACCTGACCTCATCATTGTGGCCCGCGGCGGAGGCAGCCTTGAGGATCTGTGGGGCTTCAACGAGGAGATCGTTGCCCGCGCCGTGGCGGCAAGCGCGATCCCGCTTATCTCTGCGGTGGGGCACGAGACCGACTGGACCATCATCGACCTCGTGGCTGATTGGCGGGCGCCGACGCCGACCGCTGCGGCAGAGCGCGCGGTGCCGGTCCGCGCCGAGCTTCTCGTCACGGTGAGGAACTTCGGCATGCGCGCGATAAGCAATTTGCGGCGCGCGCTCGAAGCGCGGCGGAGCCGCTTCCTTGCCGCTGCCCGCGGGCTTCCGCGCCGTGCCGAAATTCTGGAGCTGCCGCGCCAGCGCCTCGACAGCGCAAGCGGAAGGCTGCCGCGCGTACTTCTTGCCAGTGCACGGGCGCATCGCGGCGCGCTCGAGCGTTGCGCAGCGCGGCTGAGGCCTCATATCGTGGCACGTGCAGCAACCTCAGGCCGCGAGCGACTGATCCGGCTGGACCGCTCGAGAGAGAGAGCGGCCAGCGCGATGATCGAGCGCGCGCGGCGAAAGCTCGATGAGCAGGCGAAACTGCTCGGGACGCTCGCTTATCACAACGTGCTCACACGCGGCTTCACGCTGGTGCGCGATGCCTCCGGCGCGATGCTGCGGCGAGCCTCGGAGGTGAAACCAGGTGCTGCTCTCGACATTGAGTTCGCCGATGGCCATATCGGGGCTCATGCCGATCCGCGCGGCCGCAAGCCCGAGGCGCAAACGAAAGAGCCGCGCAAGCCGGCCGACGGAAAGCAGGGGACACTCCTCTAAAGCGGGCTGGCCTTTCGTCTCGCCTTGAGGTTATGGTGATGAACAACAACGAGAAAACGCGAGCCACTCAGCTTTGATGAACCGTTTCGAACGCAATATCGGCTTCAAGGGCGAGGCCAAGCTCAAATATCTCGATGGCGAGGTGCAGGTGTTGAGCCCTGGCGACTTCGTGCGCTGCGCCGTCACCGGCCGGACCATTCCGCTCGACGAGCTCCGTTATTGGAGCGTCGAGCTGCAAGAGGCCTATGCCGACGCGGGGAGCTCGCTCAAGCGCTACCGCGAGACGCATCCTATCCCTGCTCCTGCCGCCGAGTAAGCTTCTTCCTCTAGTTCCCCTTTGCGATCGCGTTCTGCAGAAGGCTCTTCACGGCCGCAGGATCGTCGAACTCGACCGCGATGGGGAAGGGGCGCGAGCGGAATTTGAGCTCGCCTTGCGGTGTGCCCTCCCCGTCGGGGAGCCGCACCCAATCCTTCGCGGTGGTGACCAGCATCGCCCTATAGTCGCGCGCCTCTCTGAGCAGGCTCCGCGCCTGACGTGCGCTGTAGCGATAATGGTCAGGATAAGACCGCTCGTCGATCAGTCGCGCGCCGTGCGACTTGAGCGTGGCGAAAAACTTCCCAGGCCGCGCGATCCCGGCAAAGCCGATAACTGGCAGCACGCCGAGCCAGCGGGCATCTTGCAGCGGCACCATGCGGGCCTTGAGCACAGGCTTGGCAAGGCCCCTGAAGCTATCAGCGACTGGCATGGCCTTGTCGCCAGCGCCAATCACGATCAGCGCGTCGGCGCGGGCGATCTGCCAATCAAGCGGCGCCCTCAGAGGGCCCGCGGGAATCATGAGTCCGTTGCCGATACCTGACGCCGCATCGACCACGATGATCGAGAGGTCTTTGACCAGGCTCGGATTCTGAAACCCGTCATCCATGACGATAACGCTCGCATCGGTCGCCTCGATGGCCTTGGCGCCTGCGGGGCGGTCCGGCGAGATCATCGTGGACGCATGCTCGGCGAGGAGCAGAGGCTCATCGCCGGCCTCAGCCGCGCTCATCCCCTTGCAGACGAGCGTCGGCCCTTTGCTTGAGCCGCCATAGCCGCGGGTGAGGAAGCAGGGTTTTGCCCCGAGTCCCTTGAGGAGCGAAGCAACGGCAATGGTGGTCGGCGTCTTGCCGCCGCCGCCTGCGGTAAAATTGCCGATGCAGATCACGGGGAGGCGCGAGCGGTACGGTGTGCCGCGCGCCGCGCGCGCCTCTGCAATTCTGCCACAGAGCACGCCAAGAGGCGCGAGCGCGGAGGCAACCAAGCCCTTGTCGCGATACCACCAGGACGGCGTCTTAAGACGCATGTTTCAGATTCGTCCGGGGCGGCAGATAAGGCTCGAGCTCGGCAAGCGTGCGCGGCAGCGCCCCGCTCATGGCGGCGATCGCTGCCTCCGCGCGTCTCGCCATTTCGCGGCGCGCCCTGTCATTCTTGAGCAGTGAAAGCGCTGCGTCGGCGAGGCTCGCAGCATCGCTCACCTCCTCGCAGCCGCCTGCCTTGAGCAGCTCGGTGTAGGAATCGCGGAAGTTCTGCCAGTTGGGGCCGGTGACGACCGCGGCGCCAAGTTTGATCGGTTCGACCGGGTTCTGGCCGCCGCGCTCCACCAACGATCCGCCGACGAAGGCGACGGGGGATAGCGCATAGAACAGGCCAAGCTCGCCAATTGTGTCGGCCACATAGATGTCGGTCGCTGCCTCCGGCAGTTGCCCCTCAGATCTGAGCGCGACGTTGAGATCGGTGGCTCGCAGCGCCTCGGCGATCGGCTTTCCGCGCTCGGGGTGGCGCGGAACGATGATGGTGAGCAGCTTGGGCTCATCTTGCTTCATGTTCTTGTGCGCGGCGGCGACCAGATCCTCCTCGCCGGGATGAGTGCTGGCGGCAAGCCACACAGTACGGCCGGAGATCGCGGCGGCAAGCCGCCGTTTCCCAGGAAGATCGGCTGGTGGCGGCGGCGCATCTGCTTTCAGATTCCCTACGTCGAGCGTGCGAGCTACGCCAAGCTGGGCAAAGCGCTCGGCGAGGCTGTCGTTCTGCGCAAGCACGAGGTCGAAGGATGAGAACAGCGGCCTGCTGAGGCCAGGGCGCCTGCGCCAACGCTTGTATGAGTTCGACGACATGCGGCCATTGATGAGTAGAAGGGGGATGCCTTCACCTTTGGTCTCGAGCACGAGGTTAGGCCAGATCTCCGACTCGACCAGCACGGCGAGGTCAGGGCGCCAGTGGCGTAGGAAGCGCTGCACGTAGCCCTTGTTGTCGAGCGGCACATATTGGTGGACCACGTCCTTCGGCAGCCGCGAGCGCGCGAGCCGGGCCGAAGTCACCGTGCCGGTGGTGAGCAGCATGCGCACCTCGGGCCGCTCTGCTGCGATGCTCTCGATCACAGGGAGCGCGGCATTGGCCTCGCCGACGCTCGAGGCATGGAACCAGGCGAGAAATCCTTTGGGACGAGGTGCGCTAGCGCGCCCATAGCGCTCCGAGCGTCGCGCGGGCTCCTCTTTGCCGCGCCGCGTGCGCCAGGCAAGGAGGAGCGGTGCGAACGGCGCGGCAAGCGACGTGAGCACCCTGTAAACTTTAAGGGACAACCCTGGCTTCACCGCTTCCTGCGTGTATAAGGGATCGACCGCCCCGGCGAGACTATAGGCAATGGCGGTGACCTCGGCGAGGGCCCGCTCGATGGCGAGCCGCCCGGCCTTAACATCGTTGCTTGCCGCGACCCTCACCGGGTCGCCGATCACAATCGCCATCGTCGAGAAGGGAAGATTGACGGTCAAGCGGCTCCAGGTCGGGAGCGCAAGGAACCGCCTTGTGGCGATGGCGAATGGCACCACCGGCCGGCCCGACAACGCGGCGAGCGTGGCAATGCCTTCACCCGCCCTCCGCGCAGGGCCCGGAGGCACGTCGGCGGTCATTGCAACCGTCGCGCCGCTCGCCAGCGCACGCAACGACTCGCGCAAGGCGGTGGCGCCGCCGCGGTTGCGCTTCCTCTTGCCGGCGCCAGCGCCTCTGATCAGGTCCATACCGAATTCCTGCAACACCGCGCCGATGATCTCGGCATCGCCATGGCGCGAGACCATGGCGCGCACGTCCGCAGGCCGCTTTGGCTTGAGCTTGGGCAGGAGCAGAAACTGCCCATGCCACATGGCGAGGATTTGCGGGTGCTGGTCGAACAGCTTGGCGTCGGTGTCAGGAGGATCGCGCTTGATGGTGCTTGTCGCATAGACGAGGCGCACGTAAGCCGCGGCGAGCGTAGTGCCGATGATTACGGCGGGCTTCGATGCTAGCAGCCGTTTCAACATACCGGTCTAGCGAGGCTATTTGCCGGCCATCGCGACGGCCTCTTGCCCCTGATCTTCGGGAGAGGGCGCCGCATATCCTCCGGCAATGCCGAACTGAGTACGATGCAGCCTGGTATAAAGGCCGCCTTTGGCGACAAGCTCGTCGTGACGGCCGACTTCGATGATGCGGCCCTGGTCGAGGACGCAGATGAGATCGGCCTTTTTCACCGTCGAAAGGCGATGGGCGATCATCAGCACGGTGCGGCCGCGCATCAGCTCCTCGAGAGCAGCCTGCACCTTTGCCTCCGCTTCCGAATCGAGCGAACTGGTCGGCTCATCGAGCAGAAGGACGGGCGCATCCTTGTAGATCGCCCGGGCGATGGCGATGCGCTGCCGCTCGCCGCCGGAGAGCAGGCCGCCGGCTTCGCCGACGCGAGTATCGTAGCCCTTGGGTAGAGCCATGATGAAATCGTGGGCTGCGGCGGCTCTAGCGGCAGCAATCACTTGAGCTTCATCGACGGGCTTGGCGCCATAGGCGATGTTGGCGCGAATCGTGTCGTCGAACAGCACGGGGTCTTGCGTGACCAGCGCGATCGAATCGCGCAGCGAATCGATCTTGACTGTGGCGATGTCCTGCCCATCGATCATGACCTTGCCACGGTCGGGATCGAAGAATCTGAGCGCGAGATTGACGAGCGTGCTCTTGCCCGAGCCTGAAGGGCCGACCAGAGCCACGGTGCGGCCGGGCGGCACGGTCAGGCTCACGCTCCTAAGAACTGGATTCTCCTTCTCATAGGCGAATGATACGTTCGCGAACTCGATCTCGCCGCGCTCGAGCTTGAGCGGCTTGGCATCCGGGGCCTCAACCAAATGGATCTTGAGATCGACGATGCCGAACACGCGGCTCGCGGCGGCCATGCCCTCCTGGAGTTGCGTCTGCAACGTGGCCGCGCTCTTGAGCGGCGTGTAGATGAGCAGGGCCGCGGTCATGAAGCCCATGAAATGACCGAGGGTTAGATCGCCGCGCACGCCCTTAGTGCCGGCGAAATAGATGGCAAGCGCGAAGCCAAATCCGGTCAAAAGCTCAATCGAGGGGCTCGACAAAGCGCGGGCGCGCGTGCCGCGCATGGTGAATTCGAGCGCGCGATTGATGGCGGTTGCGGCGCGAGCCTCCTCGCGATCCTCTTGCCGGTAAGCGCGCACGATGCGCATGCCGCGCAAAGTCTGGGTGATGAGCGCCGAGAGATCGCCGGTTTCTTGCAGCGATTTGGAGGTCGATTTCCGCATCTTGCGGCGCTGGCGCGATAGCACAAACCAGGCGACCGGCATGAAGATCAGGATCAGCACGGAAAACCGCGCATCCATGTAGAACATGGTGGCGACGAGAATGATCACCTTGAGATAGTTCTCGCCGAGCGTGACCATCGAGCGGCTGGCTGTGGCCCGGATCAGCGTGGCGTCGTTGAGAAAGCCGGACAGCAGGCGCCCCGAATGGACGGTTTGGATGAAGCTCAGATCGGCGCGCGCGAGCTTGCCGAACATCTGAATGCGGAGGTCGGCAATGAACCGGTTGCCGAGATAGTTCACCGTGACGTCGCCGACATATTCGGCGATAGCCTTGATCACGGTGACCACCACGATGGCGGCGGTGATCCAATAGACCATGTCTTGATTCTTGGCGACGAACACGTCGTCGGCAGTCTTCTGGATGAGAAACGGAATGGCGCCGGTCGTCGCGGCGGTGAGGATCATCGCGAGCGAGGCGAGCAGAAGCAGAGGGAACCGCGGCCGCAAATGCTCCCGCCAGATGCGCAACACGATCTCGCCGGTCGGATATTCGACCTGGAGCTCGTCGGCGGTCCGCGTGATGGTGCTGACGTCCCTGAACAGCTGGTCTTTCAATATTTTCCCCGATTTTGCCGCGCCCGACTTAAGAGCACTGCCGCCGTCTGACGCTTTCTAGCACGTGGCTGCGCGAGCTTCTAAGACGAAAAACCCCGCTTGCCTTATTTCGCTATTCAGCCCCCGCCCTGGCGTCGTGCTCGGGATCGAGCAGCCGGTGCAAATGCACGATGAAGTAGCGCATATGGGCGTCGTCCACCGTGCGGTGCGCGGCGTCCTTCCAGGCGTCGTAGGCTTGCGCGTAATTCGGGTAGATGCCGACGATGTCGAGCTTGTTGAGGTCGCTGAACTCGATTCTGTCGAGCGTGGTGAGCTCCCCGCCGAACACGAGGTGAAGCAATTGTCGCGCGCCTTTCTTGGCGATGTCCTTTGCAGCCATGTTTCGTCATTCCCCTCTTCACGCGAGGCCACTCTGCCCAATCGAGCGTCAGAGGTCTATACGGCGCGTGCGTTCGATCAGAAGCGGATGCAGCTTCTTGCCGCTCGCGACCAGGCTCGGAAAGCGGGGGGCGGAAAGATTGTAGCGATGTCCTTCACCGCGGTGATCGGTGATCACGCCTCCAGCCTCTTCGATCAGCACGGCGGCGGCGGCAAGGTCCCACTCGCTCTTGGTGGAGAGCGAGATGGTGGCGTCGGCCCTGCCGCAGGCGACAAGCGAAAGCCGGTAGGCGACCGAGTTCACCCATTTCGTCTTCACCTCTGGCCAAGGCTCTTTCCAGATCCTCTTCTTGAACAGGCCGCCGCTGGCGATCAGGAAAGCGCCGTCGAGCGTCGCCTTGTCGCTCACCTTGATCGGCTGATCGTTGAGAAAGGCGCCGCGCCCCTTGATCGCATGGAAGAACTCGCCCGTCGCCGGGTTGAACACGATGCCCATCACCGGCACGCCGTTCTCGACCAGCGCGGCCGATACGGTCCATTCCGGTACCTGGCGCAGGAAGGCGCTCGTGCCGTCGATCGGATCGACTACCCACACGCGAGAGCATTTCAGCCGCTCGCGGTCGTCCTCGGTCTCCTCGGAGAGCCAGCCATAGCCGGGGCGCTTTGTGAGGAGGTCGAGCTTAAGCGCAGTATCGACGGCAAGGTCAGCCTCGCTCACCTCGGTGCCGTCCATCTTGCGCTTCACCAGGATCGACCTGCGGAAATAAGTGAGCGCAAGCTCGCCTGCGTCGCGCACTGCCACTTTCAGGAGCGCAAAGTCCTCATCGAGAGAGACGGGCGCGAGGGGACGTTCGGCAGGCTTAATGGAAGTCATTGTTCTTGCGCAAGACTCTCTAAACTTTTTGGTACCCTCTTTAAACCATGTAGTGAGGTAAGCACCGCATACCAGACATTAACAACGTCCGTTAAGCGGTTCGGAAAGCTTCTATGGCAGCATGGTGGCAAACAAGGCCGCCTCAAGGCAGCCGACAACGGGGGGAAGCTAACAGCAAGGCGTCACGCGGGCCTCGGGGGCGACACGCTCCGGGGCCCGCTCGTTTTTGTGCTTCATGTCAGTGCCGCCAGAGCCATATCGACCAGAATCGCAGCAAGTACCAGCGCACCGAAGTCGCGATTCGAGCGGAAGCGCTTCAGGCAATTCTCCGCGTTGTCGATGTCGAGCGTTGCGATCTGCCAGGCGAGCTGCGCCGCGGCAATCAGCATGACCAAAAGGAAGGCAGTGCCGGCAGCAGCCAAGAGGCCTGCGGCGGTAATTGCGAGCCAGGCCGCGCCATAAAGCACAGCGAGCCAAGGCTTGGTGGCACGGCCGAATCTTAGCGCAGTCGATTTCAGCCCGACGAGATCGTCGTCCTCGCGATCCTGGTGCGCGTAGATCGTGTCGTAGCCGATGGTCCAGCACACGGCGCCGGCATAGAGCACGACCGGCGTCCAATCGAGCCGCCCAAGTACCGCCGGCCAGCCGAGCAGCGCCCCCCAATTGAAGGCGAGCCCGAGCACAGCCTGCGGCCAATAGCTGAACCGTTTGACGAAAGGATAGAGCGCCACGATAGGCAGCACGCAAAGTCCGAGCAGAATGGTGAGGCTATTGAAGCTCAGCAATACTGCAAAGCCGATCAGGCTGAGCACGACCATGAAGATGAGCGCGGCTTTGGGCGTAAGCTGGCCGCTCGGCAGCGGACGCCCACGCGTGCGCGCGACCTCCGCATCGATCTCGCGATCGACGATATCATTATAGGTGCAGCCCGCCGCGCGCATGACGATGGCGCCAATGGCAAACAGGAGAAGCAGCCACGGGTCCGGATCCGGATAGGCGTCGTCAAGACTGCGCGAAGCAAGCGATACAGACCAGAGACAGGGGAACGCGAGCAGGAAGAAGCCGATCGGCCGGTCGACGCGGGCGAGCCGAAGATAAGGGACGAGCGCCCGTGGCGCGTAGCGATCGACGATACTGCCTACGCCTGCCTCGGCCATGACGCTCGCTTTGCCTTGGGGCAGGGGACGTGTCATGTGTTTGACGCCATCATGTGTTTGACGGTTGGCCCTTCACTCTCGGGCTCATATTTCACCATGCCCCATAAGCTTCAGCGCCTATTCGTCAAGTCTCCGCTTAAGAATTCCGGCACGGTCGAACTCGATCAGGACCAGGTGCACTATCTCGGCAACGTGCTCAGGCTGCGCGAAGGCGAAAAACTCCTCGTGTTCAACGGCAGGGACGGCGAGTGGTGCGCCGAGCTTAGCGCAGTCCACAAGAAGAGGGCCGAACTCACCCTCGAGCACCAGACGCGGCCGCAAGAAGATGGGCCTGATCTGCACTATCTGTTCGCGCCGCTCAAGCGCGCCAGGCTCGATTATATGGCGCAGAAGGCCACGGAGTTGGGCGTGAGCGCGCTCCGGCCGGTGATCACGCGACACACCGTGGCCGAGCGGGTCAAGCTCGACCGCATCCTCGCCAATGCCATCGAGGCTGCCGAGCAATGCGGCATCCTGCGCGTGCCCGAGGTGATGGAGCCGGCAAAGCTCGGCAAGGTGATTGACGGTTGGGACGAGCGGCGGCTCTTGATCTTTGCCGACGAGATGGCATCCCACGCCTCTCCCATCGAGGCACTTTCCAGCGCCGGCACACGTCCTCTCGCGATGTTGATCGGACCTGAGGGCGGGTTCGAGCGCGACGAACGCGCCGCCCTTCTTGCGAGGCCCTTCGTGCTTCCCATTTCCCTCGGACCACGCGTGATGCGGGCCGATACTGCGGCGATCGCCGCGCTAGCTCTTGTAAATGCGGCCCTTGGCGATTGGCGGTAGCTGAGGACACTTGTCAGGCCGCAAAAGAGAGCGCCATAAAGGCGGCCTTTTGCGCTCGGACGTTGAGACTCATTGTTCCGGGCAATCCTTCAAACCGAACGGAGCTCTCCACATGTCGACACGGGTGAGCGGGCCTGAAAGCCCCATCATCACCTCGCGGAACGAGCTCGCCGCTTATCTTGAGGCCGGCTGCAAACCGAAAAGCGATTGGCGCATCGGCACCGAGCACGAGAAGTTTGGCTTCTACCGGAAGAGCCTTGCGCCAGTCCCCTATGATGGCGACCGCGGCATCCGCGCGCTGCTAGAAGGACTGCGGGATTTCGGTTGGGACCCCGTCACCGAGAAGGGCAATATCATCGCGCTTCGGCGCAAGGATTGCCCGAGGGGCGGTGCCGTCAGCCTTGAGCCCGGAGGTCAGCTCGAGCTGTCGGGCGCGCCGCTCGAGACCATCCACCAAACCATTGAGGAGATCCGCCAGCACCTCGCCGAGGTGGCCGAAGTCGGCGGCTTCTTCGGCATCGGCTTCCTCGGCATCGGCTTCTCGCCAAAATGGACTTTCGCCGAGACGCCGATGATGCCGAAAGAGCGCTACCGCATCATGAAGCGCTATATGCCGAAGCGCGGCAAACACGGCCTCGACATGATGTTCCGCACCGCCACGGTGCAGGTGAACATGGATTTCGCCAGCGAGACCGACATGGTGGCCAAGCTCCGCGTCGGACTGGCGCTTCAGCCAGTCGCCACCGCGCTGTTCGCCAACTCTCCCTTCACCGACGGCAAGCCCAACGGCTTTCAGTCCTATCGTGCTGAGACGTGGCGCGACACCGACCCAGACCGCACCGGCCTTGTGCCTTTCGCCTTCGAGCAGGGTATGGGCTTCGAGCGTTATGTGGACTATGTGCTCGATGTGCCGATGTATTTCGTCTATCGCGACGCGAGCTATATCGACGTAGCGGGCGCCTCGTTCAAAGACTTCATGGCCGGGAAGCTCAACGCTCTGCCAGGCGTGAGGCCGACGCTCGATGACTGGGCAGATCATCTCACCACCCTGTTCCCAGACGTCAGGCTGAAGCGCTATCTCGAGATGCGCGGTGCAGACGCGGGCTCGTCCCGTGCGCTCTCTGCGTTGCCAGCTTTTTGGACCGGACTCCTCTACGACCAGGATGCGCTCGATGACGCAGTGGCTCTGATCGCCGACTGGACCGAGGACGAGCGGCAGGCCTTGCGCGACCAGGTGCCGCGGCTTGGCCTTGCCACCCCGTTCCGCGGCCTCACTCTGCGCGATGTCGCCCGCGACATAGTGAACCTGGCACTCGAGGGCTTGCGCCGGCGCGCACGGCTCAACCGCAGGGGCGAGGACGAACGCGGCGCGCTAGATCCGCTGGTCGAAATCATCGAGGAGGGGCATTCGCCAGCGGACCGGCTGCTCGCCGAGTTTCACGGGTCCTGGCATGGCGATATCGACAAAGTGTTCGAGACCAACGCATTCTGACGTCAGGGCTCGGGCATTTGGCCTCGCGCCAGCTTAGTCGTGGGCGGGCGCAGACCGTTGAACAACATCAAAGGGAGATTCGCATGCGCGCTATCGCAGCCATTGTCGCCGCACTCTCTGCGCTCGCCTTCGCCGCGCCGGCCGAGGCGGTCGGTCTCACCTATTGCGACAACATCAAGAACGATCAGGACCGGATGGCCTGCCTGCAGCAGCACATCTCTAATTTGGAGCAGACCATCCTCGCCTTGAGCGGGCGGATCGCCACGCTGGAGAACACACTCGGCAATAAGGTCAGCACGGACATCACCTACAAGATTCAGTCGGTGGACAAGGATGGATGTATCGGCCTTGACGGCAACCCGCTGAGGCCGAGTCTGGTCGGGTGCGACCATCCAGATGCTTGGAAGATGGTGGCCGGACCGCCGGTCAAAAAACCTGAGAAGGCTGCGTCTCCTCCCACCCCCGAGCCCCAGGCCGGAGCAAAACCGGCGACCACGGCGTCGCCCACGACAGCAAAGGCGGGAACGAAGCAAGACGATCCGTGCCGCGGGCTTGCTCAGATGGCCTGTGTGGCGAAACCGGATATTTGCGACTGGAAGAGCGACAAGAAGAAGTGCGGGAAAAAGTCATAGCGGCGGACCCCGCCCGCCACTGTCAAGTTAAAGCAAAAACTAAAGAAAGCTGGCACACGCACGACTGAGTTGCGCTGGCCTTGACCGAGCCACAGACGCTAACCATATGCGAGCTAAGTCATCGTCCCTCTGCTACCCTGCACGGATGGGACGAGAGTCCGTCCCCCAAAGACGGATGTTTTCGGCGGCAGAGTCTCCTTTCTCTGTCGCCGATTTTTTTCACTTAGCGAAGCCTGGCTATTTCAGATTGGCGAGGGCGTCGCCGAAGCCTTGTAGGCTCACCGGGATGCCGATGCCAGCCTCAGGCGTGTCGAAGATGATGAACATGGCGGTGCCCCCGTTCTTCATCTTGTTGATGACCTCGTCCTGCAACACCACCTCCGCCACGCAGCCGCGCTTGCCGCATTTCAAGAAGGGCGCATTGCCAACGTCCTGGCCGTCGATCTTGAGCCCGAGGCCGGTGGGAAGCAGAACGCCGAGCGGCACCACCACGCGGAGCAGCTTTTTGTCCTCGCCGATCGCTTTATAGAACACGACGGTGAGACCGACATTCGGCCTGTCCTCGGCGGTGACGCTCTGCACCAGCGCGCATTTCTCCTCCTTGGCGCCGGGCGGCGTGCGGCAGGACACCTGCCAGGCGCCGTGCGTCTCGCGCACCACGCTGCCGGGACCTGTGGCCGCCGGCGCCGCCTCCGATCCCTGATCCGAGGCCGCTCCTTGCGCGTTGCCTTGGCTCGCAAGGCCAAACAGCAAGGTAAGCGCGAAGCAGACGCTTGCGACCGCTCGCGGACCTGGCAGGAAAGCTCTGACATAAGGCGGAAAAGGCATGGCGTTCAGAGAACCCCGCGCAGCCGCTTTATCAAGCGCCTTTCACGTCTTGCGACATTAGATTGCGAAAGAAGGCGCGTCGAAGCGA
>DATFVO010000081.1:0-4971 GCA_035260265.1 Methyloceanibacter sp. | reverse complement strand
GACCCCGCCTTCGCCCCATTTCAGGTCGAAGCCGCCCGCGCACGTGCTTGGGCCTGGCCACCACTTCCACTCGATGCCGGCGTGATAGATGCCAGCAGCAGCATTGGCGAGGAAGGCGAGCGCCACGAGGAGAAGCAGGATGCGCGCCCCGGGAATGGCATTGGCTCGCGCCGCGAAGAACGCGACGAAGCTCGCGGGCACACCGAAATAATAGGCGTAACGTTCCTCGAGGCAGAGCGGACATGGCGCGTAACCGCCAATGCGCTCGAAGGCATGCGCGGCCAAAATCGTCGCTGTCGCGATGGCAAATACGCCGGCGCAGACCAGCATAAGCCGCGCGGCCAGGTCCTCGGGTACCCGCATCCTAGAAGGCATATTTGGCGATCAGGAAGCCGCCCACCAAGACGGCAAGAAAGCCGGTGGTGACGAGCGTGAGGCGCTTCTCGACGAATTCGCGGATCGGCTCCCCGAAATAGCGAAGCAGCTCGGCCTCGAGGAAGAAGCGCATGCCGCGCGTGATGAGCGACAGCACCACGAACATGAAGAAATTATAGCCGGCGAACCCCGAGGCGATCGTGACGATCTTGTACGGGATCGGCGTCATGCCCTTGATCAAGATGATCCACGCGCCCCATTTGGCGTAGGCTGCGCGGAACGCTTCGACACCTTCGCCGTAGCCATATGCCGAGATCAACCAGTGGCCGACCGTGTCGTACAGGAAAGCGCCGATGGCATAGCCCAGAATGCCGCCGAGCACCGAGGCGACGGTGCAGACGAGCGCGTAGAGGCGCGCCTTGTGCGGCTGGGCGAGCGCCATGGGCACCAGCACCACGTCAGGCGGAATGGGGAAGAATGAGCTTTCAGCGAAGGAAACCGCGGCGAGCGTGGGAAGCGCCTGGCGGCTCTCTGAGAGCGCGATCACCTTGTCATAAAGCTTGCGCAGCATGTGGCTTGCTTAGCGGGCGGCTGCTCCCTTGTCCATCTTCGGCTAGAGGGCCCCTTTGCCAGGTTGACCGCGTTGCGGGCTTACCCCATGTTCCGGCGCGAAGCCCCAGTGGCGGAATTGGTAGACGCGGCAGACTCAAAATCTGTTGCTCGCAAGAGCGTGCTGGTTCGAGTCCGGCCTGGGGCACCACAAAAAATCTTCGCTTTGGCGGCCTAAGCTGTGTGTCTTCGATTCGCTTTGCGATCCCCCTAGGCGGGAGCCAGTTGACGATGTTGAAGCGGAGTTGGGCAATTGCCATAGCAATCCTGGCCTTGCTGAGTGTAGGCACTGCGCGTGCCGAGGAGAGCTGCTTCGCAGGCGCAACGAGTGGCTCTCAATTTCTGCATCCCGATCGACTACTATAGCTGCATCGTCGGCGCCGAACGCGGGCAAACCTGTCCGAATGGCTGTAGCGAAGAGTGCACTGATGAAGCTGCTCGACGGCAAGACCGATTTCAGCTTTCCGGCCGGAAAGGCGATCACCGTTGCTGCGCAAAAGATCACTTGCCGGGCCGGCAACGTGGACATCACGTCGCACAGTTGCGACCTAACGTTCGGCGGCCAAGTTGTAAGCCTCAAGGGACGAAGCGCGCACGAGCTGTTCGCGACGCTAGCAGAGATCGGCGTCCAGCCTGATGGCGCGTCAGGATCGATCTTTGAGGCTCTGTCAATTTTCAAATGCACGATCGACCCGAACGAGGTGAAGCAGAAGTCGGGCGGCGGCGCCGAGTGCCAATATGCACCAGCCAATTAGACCTGCCGGCGAGGATTCGCTAACCCAAAGCCCAAGGCTCGACCGCGAGACAGAAGCGCTGCTCTATTGGGCTTCGTCCTCGACCTCCACGCCGCTGTGGCATTTGAGCCCCGAGGCCGCGCGCAACGACTATCGCCGCGGCTTGGCCAAGACGGAGATCGTGCCGCCCGGCATCGGCGAGGTAAGCGAACTCAAAGTGCCGAGCGACGCCGGACCGCTAAGGGTGCGCAAATACGTCCCTGCCGATCCCGGCACTGATGCCGAAGCCGCCATTCTGTTTATGCATGGCGGCGGCTGCGTGATCGGCGATCTCGAAACCCACGACGTGTTCTGCCGCACGCTGTGCCACGACACGCGCGCCACAGTGCTCTCGCTCGACTACCGGCTCGCACCAGAGCACCCATTTCCTGCGGCGGTCGAGGACACCGTCGCCTCGCTCACACGGTTATCGCATGAAGCGCAGGCGCTTGGCCTCGATCCCGCGCGCCTTGCCGTCGCCGGCGACAGCGCGGGTGGAGGGCTTGCGGCCGTCGCGCTGCACGAAACCAAAGGCAGGCTCGCGGCGCCTGTGCGCGGTCAGGTCCTGATTTATCCCGCGCTCGATCTGCGCGGCAGGCTGCCGTCGCGGAAGGAGCTCGCCGAACAGTTTCCCATTCCGCGCGACATGATCGAGTGGTTCTTCGATCATTATTTCGGAAACGCCAGGCCGTTCACCGACCCGCGCGCCATTCCCTCGCTTTACAAGGACTATACCGGCCTCCCTCCGGCGCTAGTCATCACTGCAGGTTACGATCCTCTCCGCGACGAAGGCGCCGAATATGCTGACACGCTTGCTGCGGCCGGCGTCCCCGTCGACTACGAGTGCTGCGAAGGCACGATCCACGGATTCATGAATATGGGCCGCGTGCTACGCAGCGCGCACGGCCGCATACGCCGCCGTATCGCAAGCTGGCTGGCCGAACGCTTGCGCTAGGCATAGGAGAGGCCCGCGAGGACGAGCACTCCGTGGATGCCCTGTCTGACATTCTTGCGGCCATCCGGCTGGACCGCTCGGCCTATGTCAAATCCGAGTTCAAGGCCCCCTGGTGCGTCCAGACGCAATACGGGCTGCCTACGGCCGCAAGCCGCCTGCCGCGCTCGGACCACATCGTGTTCTTCCATCTTCTGACCGAGGGCTCGTGCCTGGCGCGGCTCGCGGACGGGAGCGAGGAGGTGGAGGTCACGGCGGGCGATCTTCTGCTCTTCCCGCATGACCACCGGCATATTCTCGGGACTGATCTTACGCTTTCGCCCGCCCCGGTCGGCTCAGAGCCGCTCGACGCTCCTCCTGTGCCGCACGTGGTCATCGGGTGCGCGCTTTGGCAGATGTCATAGTGCCGCGCGACGAGTTAGACCCGCGCGGATGACTCTCGTGCGTAGAAGCCTCGTGGGACTTCTTGTTGTCGCCGCCGCCATTGCCGGTGCTGCGCCAATCGCAAGTTTCGCCGCCGACCAGAAAGAGCGCGAGTTTCAGGAATGCTCTGAATGTCCGGTGATGGTCGGCATACCGGCAGGGACCTTCACCATGGGAAGCCCGCAAAGCGAGAGCGGGCGCTTCGACTCAGAGAGCCCGCAGCACAAAGTCGAAATCAAGGCCTTCGCGCTCGGCAAATTCGACGTGACGAGCGAACAGTTTCTCACCGTCCTGAAAGAGACGGGACATCAGCCAGCGCCCTGCAACGCCATGCTGGACATGAGATGGCACTCTCCTGGTCACGGCCTCGCCTCTCCGCCCTTCGATGCGGATCTGCCGCGCTGGCCCGCGGTCTGCCTCGATTGGCGCGACGCCGAGCGGTACATTGATTGGCTCAACGCCAAGGTGCGCGCCGAACATCCGGCAACGGCGCGTGAGCATGGCCCCTACCGCCTGCCGACCGAAGCGGAGTGGGAATATGCCGCGCGCGCCGGCACCACGACGGCGCGGTGGTGGGGCGACGCAATCGGCACCAACAACGCCAATTGCAACGGTTGCGGCAGTTCCTGGGACAATCGCATCCTGGCCAACGTCGATAGCTTCAGGCCCAATCCTTTTGGACTCTACGGCATGCTGGGGAATGCCTGGCAGTGGACCGCGGATTGCTGGCACCAGAGCTATGTCGGCGCGCCGGGCGACGGCAGCGCATGGAGCGAGCCCGATTGCGCCAAGCGCGTGATCCGCGGCGGCTCCTGGAGCAGTTTGCCGGTGTTCATCCGCTCGGCCGCGCGGAGCGGAAGCGCGCGCGGCGACAAGGACACCGACTATTCGAGCCTCACTGGATTTCGCGTAGCGCGGGATCTGCCCTGACGGCTGGTCAGCGCAGGGTGTCGCGCGGGTTCATATAGATCAGCATGTCCATCACATCGTCGTATTGGCCGGCGGGAAGCGCGAGCGGCGACGATGCGAGCACTGCGTTGCGGGCGCTGATCGCGACCTCATCGTAGTGAGGGTCTCCCGAGCGCGAATCGCCGATGGGTTCGGCCTTCAGCACCTCGCCGGTCTTCGCAATCTTGACACGGACCGGTATCGAATAGTCGGCGTCCTTGAGATTAGCGAGGTTCAAGTTCCAGTGGCGTTCGACTTGGTCGAGTACGAAGTCCTTGAGGCCGTACATGCCTGCTTGCCCCGGCGATGAGGCGCTTGATGGCAGCATGCTTGCGGCAAGGGAGCTGTCCCCCTCACTCGGCGCGTTGGGGCCCGGCGCGCGCAGCTTGGCAAGCGCCTCGAGCTTGCTTGCGAGCGCATCGGTGATAGTCGGCGCTTCGGGCGCTCCGCCCGTAGGTGCGAGCGCCGCTTGCGTGGGCTTCGCTGCGGGCGAGACGCGGTTCCAGTCGAGCTTAATCTCGACAGGAACAAGCTCTAACCCCTTTCCCGTTGTTTCCGTGCCGTGTTGAGGCGCGAGGAGGAGAATGAGAGCAAGAGCGAGCCCATGCAGGATCGCCGAACCGGCAAGGCTCAGCGTGTGGTCGCGTCCTGGCAGCGCGCGCGGGACGGCACCCGCCTCCAGGACCGGGTCGGGGGGAAAAAATCCTTCATTGCGGGCGGTGACGTCCACGGGATCAAGCTTCCCTCTGGCGAGGATTTTAGCGGCCAAGACCGCTTTGATCCACGCGCGGGCTGTGGCAAATAGGTCGGTGAGACTTCCTGCCTAAGCCGTTCCATCAGAAAAGAGATTTCCGGTTTTGACGACGAGATTTACGCCGCGTTCGATCATCC
>DATFVO010000080.1:0-5082 GCA_035260265.1 Methyloceanibacter sp. | reverse complement strand
CCAGTGATGACGTGGCCCAGGACTCGCTCACTGATATGCGGCTGGACTCCAATGCGAGACATTAGCGAGCGCGCGGTGCGCCTGACATCATGCAGCACCCAATCACCGACTCCGCTTGCCTTGTCGAGTCGTGCCTTGGCTCTGTGGTAGTCTTTATAGTGGCCTCCCTGGCCAGCGAACACATAATCATTGAACGCGAGGCGCGGACGCGAGCGAACAATGTCGATAGCTAATGACGGCAGCACCAGATCACCCCCGGTGCCTTTCTCGCGCGGGTTGCCATTCTTGACTGACCATGTGCCGTCCACGCTAACGTGATCCCATTTCATTGATGCCACCTTGTCGCGGCGCTGGCCGGTCAACAGTAACACCTTCACCATGTCGCCAAAGACTCCATCGCAAGCATTCCATACAGAACGAATCTCATCATCTGAGAGAATGCGAGTGCGAGCGCGGTCCTTTGGCTTAGAGCGACTCATGCCGCGCACTACTGGCGACACATAATCATCATTGCGAGTCGCGTACCAATTCGAGATCGAGCTAATGATGGCTAACACTCTGTCAGCCGCAACGGGGCCTGAGTTGTCTTCAACAGTATCGAGCAGCTTCGCAACATCGCCGCGCTTGATAGACGTAAACTCTCTGCCGCCCCATGTTGGCAGAATGTGATTCTTGAGATGGCGCACATTGGTACCTTCAGTGATTAGTCCCTTGGCGCGGACGTGACGCTTGATCCAATCACAAGCGACGGACTCATATGACTGAGGCCCAGCTACATTCTGCCCGCCTTTGATGCGAGAGATGGTCTTGCGCGCTTCCGCTCGCGCCTCTTCAATGTGCATGTGTGATGAGTTGCCGATTGTTGTCCAAACTTGTTTGCCGTTTGGATTGCGCGTCACTGCAACAAATGACTTGTGGCCAGTTGGCGCCACGCGCACGTAATGCCCTGGCAACGCCGGATCAGGAAAATTGTAGAGCTTGGCTTTCGCCTTGAGTGCATCAACGCCTTTGTCGGTGAGTGTCTTGCGCGCCATGTGATCCTCCTTTGGGGGATAACGATTGGCTAACTAAATTCGGCTCTAACGTCTGCTAACATCGAGATAACAGAACTAATGTTTCTGCTAACAAAGCTAGCGATTAGAGCACGGATTTTCAAGGGTTTTAGCCAACGCGATAGGATGAAGCATCACGTCGGCATCGTGAAGGAGGTGCATGGGAGTCAGGTGACGCTCGTCTCCGGCAATCACTCGGGCCGGTCCGGAGCCCGCAGCGTCGGCGTCGGCAAATATGCACGCGGCCGCGTCGTCGCCTATGTCTGGCCTGAGTAGTGCCGAAGCCGGTCCAACGTCATAACGTCGTCATGGCCGGGCTGGTCCGGGCATGACGACTCTTCTTGTTGAGACTTACCCGTTATGCCGCGGCGTCGGTGAGCGCGTGCACGATGTCGGAGACGACCGTATCCACGAGCTTCACGTCATCACCCTCAGCCATGACGCGGATCACCGGTTCCGTACCCGACGGGCGGATGACGAGGCGCCCGGACTTGCCGAGCCGCGACTTTCCACTGTCGATCGCCTTGCGCACGGCGATATTGTCCAACGGCTGGTTGCCGTTCTTGTAGCGGACGTTCTTCAGCACCTGCGGCAGAGGCTCGAAGCGGTTGCAAATTTCGCTCACCGGCTTGCCGCTTTGCGCCACTACGGCAAGGATCTGCAGCGCAGTGACCAGGCCGTCGCCGGTGGTCGAATAGTCTGACAGCACGATGTGCCCCGACTGCTCGCCGCCGACATTGTAGCCATGCTGGCGCATGTGCTCGACCACGTAGCGGTCGCCCACCGGCGTGCGCTGCAGACCGAGACCGAGATCCTGCAGGTAGCGCTCAAGCCCGAGATTGGACATCACCGTGGCGACGATGCCGCCGCCGGCAAGGCGTCCGCGCCGCAGCCAGGATTCGGCGATGACCGCCATGAGCTGATCGCCGTCGATCATCTGACCCTTCTCGTCGACAATGACCACGCGGTCGGCGTCGCCGTCGAGCGCAATGCCGATATCGGCGCGCACCTCATTGACCTTGCGGATGAGATCGCCCGGCGCGGTCGAGCCGCAGTCCTTGTTGATGTTGAAGCCGTCGGGATCGACCCCGAGCTTGACCACCTCGGCGCCAAGCTCCCACAGGGCCTCGGGCGCCACCTTGTAGGCTGCTCCGTTGGCGCAATCGATCACAGCCCTTATGCCATCGAAGCGGAGGTTCTTGGGCAGCGTACGCTTGGCGAACTCGATATAGCGCTCGCGTGCGCTGTCGATGCGGGTCGCTCTGCCGATTTTCTCAGGCGCCGCGAGCAGCTCGGTCATGTCGCCGAGCATCAGCTCTTCGACCCCAAGCTCGGTATCGTCGGAAAGCTTGTAGCCGTCAGGGCCGAACAACTTGATGCCGTTGTCGGCAAACGGATTGTGCGAGGCCGAGATCATCACCCCGAGATCGGCGCGCAGCGAGCGGGTCAGCATGGCCACCGCCGGAGTCGGCATCGGCCCGAGCAGGAAGACGTCCATGCCCACGGCGGTGAAGCCGGACACGAGCGCCGATTCGATCATGTAGCCTGAGAGTCTCGTGTCCTTGCCGATCACCACGCGATGGCGGTAGGAGCCGTTGGTGAAAAGCTTGCCGGCGGCCATGCCTACGCGCAAGGCCACCTCAGACGTCATGGGTGTGGAATTGGCGCTGCCACGGATTCCATCCGTGCCAAAGAATCTGCGAGCCATGGGCCGATGTCCCCCTAGTCCCCCAAAGGCGCCGCCCGCCTTTTGCGATTAGGTCGGCGTGTCATGGAATTATGCTCCTGCTCTATTCCACAGCCGTTCACAAAGTGTAAGCGCATGTTTCAGCCGTACCAGTTAATCCCGGCTTATCACTTTTTCCCAGATTTTCCCCAAATATTTAGAGGTAGGTAGACCGTCAATCCCCCTGCGTCACTATCTATCCCACGCTGTCCGGTACCAACTTCGGTTTCAACTTGTGGGTTCCAAACCGGCTCGGACTCAGGGCGAGCCACTGGCGGCCTTTGGCCGCACCAGGGCTGGTATCGCAAGCAGGATGGCCTCCTCACGGCTCAAACCGCACAGCTTCGGTCGGCGCCGATTTCATATCAGCGAGTTGCGACACCCTCGTTCAGGATTGAATGCCCGCATGCCCTCCCTACATTGCTGCAAACCAGCATGGCCTTTTGCGAGAGGAGACTCCCCATGGCGAAGCTAATTCTACTCGTTGCCCTGGCTTTCAGCATCACCACTGGCACCATCACGATGCTGGTCTTGAATCCCCAGCCCGCGATGGCGTGCCCGGACAACAACGGGCGCTAGACATCGGCAAGCAAAATGGACGTGGCCTTCGTCAGCGCCCTTCCTTTTCCGTTGAGCCCGGGACGCTCGCCACGGCGCGGCCAAGCTCTGGCCGTCCCTGAGCCATTGTAGCCAGCTCCTTACGTGCTTTTTGGTCCCGAGAATAAACTGCCCGGCGTGCGAGATTGAGCGCCTGTCGTGCTTTGGCGATGTCGTCGAGGGTCGCTTTCTCGGCAGCGCTTACTTGAACGCCTCCAAAACCCAGGGCAAGAGATCGCACAAGTCCCCGAACCCCTCCACCCTCGGCTTGATCGGCCTCGGACTTCTTGGTCTGGGTGCGATGACGAGGCGGCGGCGTGATCAAAAAGAAGGCCGACTAATTGAGCCTTGAAAATTGGGAATGGCGGCTGGACTCCTACGCAAAGGGAAACCAACTGACTTCGAAATTTGAAGGCCCCCGGGAGGTCAGATGGAACCGTCACGTTGGATAGGATTGTCCCAAGTTGCGCCGGGGCGTCGGCTTCGGTCGGCGCTCTTTTTCTTTGTGCCGTGACCGACAGGTTACTGCCACGACAGCGCTGTTGTGCTGCTCATGCCGCACCTGATGGCCCCATGGTCAGCAGCAAGAAGCCATCTCTCCCTGATGACCCAAGCCCCGGTTCGTCCCCGAGCCGGGGCTATTGCGTGTTTTGCTGCTTTTACTGCGCGGGTTTGTATGGACGCCAAGGATACCAACCAGGGCAAGGGGTGCAGCGGCAACGTTTGCCATGGCGGTCACACGCCATTTGCTGCCCTATCTCGCACTGACCAGGTAATCCTGGCAGCCAACAACCCACCTTTTTCACCAGGGAGGAATTCGTTTCAGGCCGACTGGTTGCGCTGCCGATCAGCGTCGTCGCCCCCGCACTTAAAGCTGAAACGCCAAAAAGCATAAGCATTGCCATACCAATGCCAATTCCCGATTTGCGCATGTGAACCCCCTTCAATGAAGACAATTTTAGGCGCTTAAATTATCGGCTCACTGAGGCACTAATGGGGAAGCCAGAGGATCTACTCGCGTCCCCCATAGACCTCAGGCGATTTCGAGCCAAGCCTGTCTGAACACATCGGCGCACAGTTCAAGCTGGTAGGGCCCTAAAGTGTTCGCTGGCGGCTTAAAAGGCGGCATCAATTATCTGTCCAATTTCTTGGGCAGCGTTTTTCCCGTCCAATTCTCTAAACTTGCGATTTGATGAGGTGTTCCGAAAGCATCAGTAGGTCCCCGGCCCGACTTTTGAGCGCACTAATTGGCCAGGAGGCGGTGCACACGCCTGATGATGGAGCACTCTTTGACAGCAGCCCGCAAAAGAGGCTTTGAAGCTATCCAATTCAACTTCGTCGTCAGCAGGAACGAACGCGCGATCCGGCTTTATATGACTTTCGGCTTCGACACTATCGGCACTGTTCCTCTAGCTTTTCTGCATCCAAAGCGAGGCTACGTGGATTTACTGGTGATGTTCAAAGCCCTTTGGCGCCGTGGACCGCGAGCCTCCAGCTAGGCATCTATTTCTCCGTGCCCTCCATGGCGCTGTGGATATGGCTCTTGCACCCCTCGACGTCATTCTGAGCCAGCAATTGTTCTGCCGCCTCCATTTCTTTTGTGGCTGTCGTCTTTGCTTCACCCGCGCCCATTGCCTGAATGTCAGCTTTTACCGCGTTGATGGTCGTGTCGTTACACTCTGCATGATGCTCCTCATGGGCGAGAGC
>DATFVO010000079.1:0-3449 GCA_035260265.1 Methyloceanibacter sp. | reverse complement strand
TGCCGCCCGCGCCACGCCAGCCTCATCGAGCGCTGCGGTATCGCGGCCGACAATATGCGATACTGCCGAGCGGGCGGCTTCGAGCCCATTGTCTTCCAACGCCGTAGCGACTCGCTCTACATGAGCGTAGAGGCTTCGCTGAGCGAGCAACGTGCTGGCTAGGACGGCGACAAGGACGAGGCCAAACGGGAGGAACAAGAGGCCACGCGCGATGAGGAACGCGGCAGTACCGGTAATGGCGATGATAATGAAAAGGGCTAACACTCCGGCGGCGCGGCGGCGCGCCGGATCATCGCCGTCGCGGTTAAGCCGAAGGTCGAGCACATCGATCAGGCGGCCGATCCAGGTCACTGGGTGCCCGATCCTCTGCGCAAGCCAGTCCGGGTAACCGAAGGCGTCCTCGATCAGAAGCGCGAGCAGCGTGAGCACAGCGGACATGACCATCCCAAGAGAGGTTGCGCCACTCAATCATGGCGGGGACCTTGGCGCCGCGCGGAAATTGTTTCCCAACGCGCCCGAACCTTTCATCGACCTGTCGGCCGGGATCAATCCCCATCCTTACCCTGTGCCGGAGTTTCGCGACGGACTTTATGCGCGTTTGCCTGAGCAGGCTTCCTTGCTTGAGGTCAAAGAGATTGCGGCCAAGGCCTACGACGCGCCGTCGCCTGCGCACGTCGCGATAGCACCGGGCTCACAAATCCTCGTGGCACAAGTCGGTTTCCTGCTCGCGCGCGGCCGCGCCTGCGTGCTCACCCCGACTTACGCCGAGCACGCGCGCGTGGCCGAGCTTGCCGGCCACAGCGTGGTCGAGGTTGCTGAGATCGCGCAGCTCGCCGACGCCCGCATCGCCATTGTGGTCAATCCCAATAATCCTGATGGGCGGATCGTCGCCAAGGACACGCTGCTTGGGTTGGCCGATCGCCTGCGGCGGCGCGGCGGTCTACTCCTGGTCGACGAGGCGTTCATGGATGTCGGGGCGCAAGGCCTGAGCCTCGCCAATCAGGTCGGGCGCGGCAACATCGTCGTGCTGCGCTCGTTCGGCAAGTTTTATGGCCTTCCAGGGTTGAGGCTGAGCTTCGCCATCGCCACGCCAGACATCGCATCGCGCCTCGCCGCTGCGCTAGGGCCATGGCCGGTGTCAAGCGCTGCACTCGCCACAAGCAAAGTGGCTCTCGCCGACTTGGCATGGCGCGAGAAGACCTTAACGTCGCTGGCCGAGGCGGCGTTGAAGTTCGATGTCGTGCTCGCAGGCGCGGGGCTCGAGGTCATCGGCGGGACATCGCTGTTCCGCCTTGCGCGCACAAAGGATGCGGCAGCTCTGTTCCGGCATCTCGGCGAAGCCGGGATCCATGTGCGGCGATTTAACAAGTATCCGGCTTGGCTGCGCTTCGGACTTCCGGCCCCGGAAGAGGAATGGCAACGGCTCAAGACAGCCCTCGCCTCATTCGTTACCGAAAAAGCGATAAGGGCCGATCAGTGAGCCCAACGGCGGGCGTGGTGCTGAGCCGCTTCGAGGTTTCCTTGCGCCTCTTCTGGCAACAGCCTTGAGATCACGCCCATGGCAAGCTCGACAGATATCTCGCTCGCTCCGCACTCTTTGAGTTGCTGCCGCAGCCAGCCGTAGATCTCCTCGTCGCCGGCCCTGAGGCCGACGGCGATCTCTTCCAGCATCTGCACCAACGATTCAGCTGCCATCGCGCCCCTCCATCTGCCTAGCCCGCAGGCTCATGGCTCGCGCTCGGTTTGTTGCGCTCTTCCTGGTGCGGATCCCCCCGACTCGCCGATCATACTTGGTCTTGAGCCGGTTAGACGTGGCGAAGCTGCAACAGTGCCGGTCTTTTCGACTAGTCAGCCCCAGGGCCAGTAAAGGGCAGCGGCGTGAGCGAGGCCGTAGTTTTCGGGTCGCTTGAGGCTTGCGCCATAGGCACACCGCGCTGGAGCACGGGCCGGCAGTAATGCCCGCGCTCGGCGTTGCTCATAAGCAGATCGACGTGGATGTGGTTGTAGTGGAACCGGTCGCTGCCCGGGCCGAGCACGGTATAGAACTCCTGGCAGGCGCCGTTGAACACGGCAGCCAGAAAGGCCTGCTCGCGCGGCGTACCCCGCCACCAGGCATTGACCACGGTGATGATCTGGCCATTCGCCAAGCGGAAGGCGGCGATATCGAGCGCATTGCCAAAGGCATGCTCTGAGATCTGCCCCCAATTGTTCCCGTTTCGGCCGCGGCAGCCATAAGAGGCGATTTGCCCGATCTCGATAACGCGACTTCCAAAATAGCGGTAGGCCGCGGGCTGCACCGAGGCTTCGACCCAGCGGTCGAGCGCTGCGGTCAAGGGGCATCCAATTGTCGCAGGCGGTGTCATGGTGACGCGGCCATCGGCAAGGCCAGAGACGCGCAGCGGCCGCTCGAGCCCGCATACGCCAGGTCCGTCGATCGTCTCCATCGGCGTCACATGGGCAGAGGCGCGCACCGCGCCGCTTGTGAGGCAGGCCTCTTCCACCTTGCCGCGCCACGGAGCGCGCTGGCCAGAATTGAAGGTTCCGCCGCCGGCGCAACCGAACAATGCCGCAAGGCACCCAGCCACCGACAGGCAGATGACGAGATACGCGACCCTCGCCCCCATGGCCGGTACCTTGCGGCCAAGGGTCTGAACAAACTTTCAATGGGCCTTAACCATTGGCCCAAGACCAGCGCCCGGGACTTAGCCGAGTGTCCGGTCCGTTAGGTGTGCTTCACGTGCCTATGCGTAGGCTGCGCCGGATGAGCGGCGCCGCATTTAGCGCAGACGCAGAGGGGATCGCACTGCAAGGTCGAGCCCTTCGGGCAGAAGAATCCCTGTTCGACACAATCTGCCTTCTCGACCGGGGAGAAGGACTCGGCGGGACGTTGCAGGATGCCCATCGTGGCATTCGCCTCGAAGGCGAAACCGAGCCCCAGCAAGCCTGCCGTTGCAGCAAGCAAGATCACGAATGTACGCATCTTTCCCTCCATTCGCAGCGGCCATGCCCCTGGACCGCCTGAGGGACAATCCTACGCCGAAGTGCCCAGGCTCGCCTGGGACATTGCGTCCTAGGTGAAGCGTTTCACACCGGATGAGTCGGTCTCAAATTTTTGTTAATAACAATATGGGTGCTGGGTGGCGGGCGCTCTGCATTCGGCGTGCGCCCTTTTTTGACGTAAGCTTACAGGTGTCGGGACGAACTGACCGCATGGCTATGGAAGGAGAGGGACATGTGGATTCTCTGGACCATCGCGATCGGCTTTGTTGCTGGTGTTTTAGCTAAGCTTATCACGCCTGGCGACAGACTTGAGCCTCAGGGCTTTATCCTCACCACACTCTTGGGAATCGCAGGAGCGTTCGTCATGACCTACCTTGGTCAAGCTGTAGGCTGGTATCAAGAAGGGCAGGCTACAGGGTTTATTGGTGCGACCTTGGGCGCTGTCCTTA
>DATFVO010000078.1:0-2592 GCA_035260265.1 Methyloceanibacter sp. | reverse complement strand
GCGTGCATCGTTTGCGACGGCAGGATTCGCTCCCGCGTTGGCCTTCAGGCCAAAGCCTGCCCCGCACGCGATGACGAAGGCGGCAACAACGACAGCTCCCACCTGAGCAGAGGCTGGCAAGGCGCGCTCAACTCGCATTGTCCCCCCACATGCTTGTATTTTTAAGCAGTATTTGTTTTCAGCCGGACGCCAAGTGGGGCCGTATCGCGAGGCCCACGATGCCCCAAAATGGGATTGGAACGCGTCCAAATCTTAACCACGTACTCGTTAAGCGACCGTTGTGACCCTTTTTGGCGTGCCTAGCCGAGAGGCTTGCCAAATCTCCCGCCAAGCCCGTAATAAGGGTCAGGCTCGCTTTTCCGAGCCGGAGCCCTTGGACGCCAAACGGCGATAGGGCGGAATTTGTTTCGCGCGTCGGAGCTTATTCGAACGGCTTAGACGCAAGGAAGAAGCGGCGGTCGGGTGAAAGACGACCGCCGGTTGGAAACTTTCTCAAGCCGCGTCTGATACGCGGCGGCGAGGACTGCGATGCAGGGTCAGAATATTCGGCTAAGCCTCGGAAAAAGCGAGGCTTTGCCTGAAGCACTGATCATATGCCGGCCACCTTCGGCCGCGTCTCGCAGCGAATCATGGTCTAATAGTCATTGGCGCGCGCGGGCCTTGGGCGCGAACCCGGGATGGCGGACTTCTTCCCCGCCTTCTAAGGCCTCAGCGGCGGAGAACAATCAACATGGCAAGCAAAATGCTGATCGATGCGGCGCATCCGGAGGAAACCCGGGTGGTCGCGGTAAGAGGCAATCGGGTCGAGGAATTTGATTACGAGTCAGCGAGCAAGAAACAACTTCGGGGAAATATCTATCTCGCCAAGGTCACGCGCGTAGAGCCGTCGCTCCAGGCCGCTTTTGTCGATTACGGCGGAAACCGCCACGGCTTCCTAGCCTTCACCGAAATTCATCCCGACTACTATCAAATCCCGGTCGCCGACCGGCAGGCTCTGCTCGAGGAGGAGGCCGCGGAGCAAAGCCGCGCTTCCGCTGAGGAGGCGGCCGAGGACGATGCCGCTGCAGGGCGTCGCCGCAGGCGCGGCCGCCGCGGCCGTGGCCGCTACGAGGGGCGCAGAGATATGGAGCGGGCGAGCGCTCCCTCCCTCGAGCCTCTTTCCATCGCGCGGCTCGAGCCAGATGCCGACGACGAGATCGATACAACACCGCGCGAGGAGGGCTCGACCGTCGCCATGGAGGCGAGCGAGCTCGTCCATGAAGTCTCTGAACCCGTGCGCCCAGCCGAGGAGCCGGAGACTGCCGAGCTCGTCGAGCTGCGCACCGTCATCGAGGTCGAGGAAGACGACGACGATGCCGAGCCCGCGGAGATCGTCGGCCAGCCGGTCGCTCCGAAGGAAGGTGCTGCCGAGGTCGCAACCGAGACCGTCGAGTCGGTCGGCTCTGAGGATGCGCTGGAAGAGGTGCCGGAGCGTGTGCGCCGCCGCCGTGGGCGCCCATACAAGATCCAGGAGGTGATCAGACGCCGCCAGATCATCCTTGTCCAGGTGGTGAAGGAGGAGCGCGGCAATAAGGGCGCTGCGCTCACGACTTATCTCTCGCTTGCCGGCCGCTATACGGTGCTCATGCCCAATACGGCACGCGGCGGCGGCATCTCGCGCAAGATCACCAACCCGACCGACCGCAAGCGCTTACGCGAGATCGCAGGCGAGCTCGAAGTGCCCGAGGGCATGGGGCTCATCATCCGCACCGCCGGTGCGCAGCGGACCAAGACCGAGATCAAGCGCGATTACGACTATCTGCTCAGGCTGTGGGAGAATGTGCGCGACCTCACGCTGAAATCGACCGCGCCTGCCCTGGTCTACGAGGAAGGCAGTCTGATCAAGCGCTCGATCCGCGACCTCTACAACAAGGACATCGACGAGGTGCTGGTCGCCGGCGACGATGCCTACCGCGAGGCCAAGGACTTTATGCGCATGCTCATGCCGAGCCATGCCAAGAACGTGAAGCCCTACAAAGAGCCGGAGCCCATCTTCATTCGCTATCAGGTCGAGCGGCAGCTCGCGGCGATGTTCTCGCCCCAGGTGGTGCTCAAGTCCGGCGGATACATCGTGATCAATCAGACCGAGGCGCTGGTCTCGATCGACGTCAATTCGGGCAAGGCGACGCGCGAGCACAATATCGAGGACACGGCGCTCAAGACCAATCTCGAAGCCGCCGAGGAGATCGCAAGGCAGCTTCGCCTGCGCGACCTTGCCGGGCTGATCGTCATCGACTTCATCGACATGGACGAGCGGCGCAACAATCGCCTGGTCGAGCGACGGCTGAAAGAGGCGCTGCGCAACGATCGCGCGCGCATCCAAGTGGGGCGCATCAGCCATTTCGGCCTGCTCGAGATGTCGCGCCAGCGCTTAAGGACGGGCATGCTCGAAGGCTCGACCAAGTCATGCCCCATGTGCCAGGGCACCGGCATGGTGCGTTCGGTCGAGTCGGTCGCGCTCGACATCTTGCGTTCGATCGAGGATCGCCTGATCACCGATGGCGTGATGCCGCTCATCGCCACCACGGCGGTCGACGTCGCGCTCTATATCCT
>DATFVO010000077.1:0-2519 GCA_035260265.1 Methyloceanibacter sp. | reverse complement strand
GCTTCAGGCTTTGCGCGACGGCCTCGTCTGAAGAATAGACGTGGATCGTGTCGGCGCTCGACACTTTGTCGATGTCGTCCGCGCCGCTCAAGCAAACGGGAGCCGGCAAGGCGAGGATATAGGCTTTCTCCGGACGGTCGTTGGCGTCCTCGAAGGTGCCGAGCGAGAGAATCCCTTCGGCGACCTCGCCATTTTGATTCGCCTTCAGACACTCGGCCGATGCGGTCGACGCGCCGATCAAAGCCGCAAGTGCGAAGGCCACAAAGCCCGGTCTCATGCATCCCTCCCCACGAACATCATAGCGAGGATCGACGCCGAAGGCAGCTTGGAAGCCATAAAGATAAAGAAAGGGCGCGGGACCAAGATCCCGCACCCTCGCCTTTCGTTGCCTCTCTACTCTTCGCTCGTTCGCAGGAGCGCTTCGCCTCCGTTACGCAGCAGAGCCGCCGCCGCGACGCTCAGCCATGAACTGGTCGAACTCGGCCTTATCCTTGGCGTGGCGCAGGCGCTGCAAGAAAGCCTGGAACTCGTCGACCTCCTCCTCGAGCCGCCGTAAGGTTGCCTCACGATACTCGTCGAAGGCGCGGTTGCCGGTCGACTTAAGCGGGCTGATGCCGCGCCGCCAACGCATCACCTCACGCCCGAACTCGCTGTCTTTCCACTCGCGTTTCCAAGTTCCGCATCCCATGCGTCCACTCCAGATCAGATAGGCCAAAACGCCAAGGCCGATGGGCCACCACAGAATGAAGCCGACGATCATGGCTGTGATCCATGCCGGCTTCCCATACTCGTCTAAGGTCGCAACCACGTGCATCGAGGGTCCTTCCTTCAGTGTGAATGTAATTCACATTCACATAGATGCCCCCACCCCGTCCAGAGTCAAGGGGCGACACAAAATGTGATCGGGAACATGCGCTTTGTCCCACGCCAGCTCCCACAAAAAAATCTTAATCTTCGGCAGGCTAGCCTCATCCCGGAAATGAGGACTGCCGCGTCAACGGGGGCGTTCGTTGAGCCTTTTAAGCCACAAGCTTGCGGCTTCAGCCGCCGCGTCAATGGCGCTCGCGCTTTTTCTCTGCGCGGGCGGAGCACGCGCAGGCTCCCTTAAGGATGCAAAGCCTAACGACCGGGTAGCGACTGCGCACGCCATGCCGATTCAGGGGATCGACGTATCGTACTGGCAGGGCGACATCGATTGGGAGAAAGTCCGCGACGCGGGCGTGAGCTTCACCTACATCAAGGCGACCGAGGGTGGCGACCGGGTCGATCCGAAATTCCTCGAGAATTGGGAAGGTGCGAAGCGCGCCGGCATAGCGCGCGGCGCTTATCATTTCATCTACTGGTGCCGTCCCGCCAATGAGCAGGCGCGATGGTTCAGGCTGAACGTTCCGGCCGATCCCGATGCGCTGCCGCCGGTGCTCGACGTCGAATGGAACAGCCATTCGAAGACCTGCCCCGGGAAGGTCGATCGCGAGACCGCGCTCGCCAAGATCAAAGTGCTGCTCGACGCGATGCAGGCTTATACGGGCAAGCGGCCAATCATCTACACCGACCCCGTGTTTCACCGCGAGGTGCTGCAAGGCGAATTTCCCGATTATCATTTCTGGCTGCGCTCGGTAGCGGCAGAGCCCGACGCGATTTACGGGCCACGCTCCTGGGCGTTCTGGCAGTTCACCACGACAGGCAAAGTTCCAGGCGTTGCGGGCAAAGTCGACCGCAACAGCTTCAACGGCACGCAGCAAGACTGGCAGAGCGTGCTGAAATGGCTGCAAGCAGGCCAGTAGCCAGCGGTCCTTTTCGTCATTCGACAAGGATGTGGCGGCGAAATACGTGAAGGACTTTGCCAATGTGCACTTGCTTACGGTCGAGGACGTGTTCGGAGGCTGGCCGAAGGTGCAGTAAGAGCACCTCACCAATGGCGGCATTCTCGACCAGCTCTATGTGAACCGCTGACTCCCGGATCAGGACCTGTGTTGCGCGCCCTTGCCATCAGCCAGAATGCCGAGTCCCTTCAAATAGACTAGCATCGCACTTTCAAGGATCTCTTCAGGCTTCATAGGCACTTTGTGCGCCTGGAGGTCGCCTTGCGCGAACAGCGTGGCGACGCCATGCGAGATCGCCCAGATATGCAGGCTCATCAATTTGAGCGGCGGGCGTTCGGATTCCGGGAGCTGGCGGCAGAGCGCCGCCGCTGCGTGCTGTAGCACGTCAAACGCACGTTCGGCGGCGGTTAGCGCCTCGCCGTCTCCACCGGGCAGCACGCCGGTCTCGAACATCACCGTGTAGCTCGCTGGCTCGTCACGCGCGAAGGCGAGATAGGCTTTGCCGAGATTGTCGAAGGCCGAGAGCGGAGTCGGCACGCCGTTGTTCCAAGCCATGTCGAGCCGCGCTGCGAAACGCTCGAAGCCATTCTTGGCGACTTCGGCGAGAAGCGCGTCGCGATCGCGGAAATGGCGGTAGGGCGCCGCAGGGCTCACGCCAGCGAGCCGCGCGGCCTCGGTCAGGCTGAAGCCGAAGGC
>DATFVO010000076.1:0-2751 GCA_035260265.1 Methyloceanibacter sp. | reverse complement strand
TGGGCTTGCCGTCACCACGGACGTTCACGAGCCGGACCAGTGCGCTGCGGTCGCGGAGGCGGTCGATATCTTGCAGATTCCGGCCTTCCTCTGCCGCCAGACCGACCTTCTTTTAGCGGCTGCGCGGACCGGCAAGGTAGTCAACGTCAAGAAGGGCCAGTTCCTCGCACCCTGGGACATGAAGAATGTGGTGGCCAAGATCGTTGGCGCGGGCAACCCCAATGTCCTCGTCACTGAGCGCGGCGTGACCTTTGGCTACAACGCGCTCGTGTCCGACATGCGCGCACTTCCAATCCTCGCCGAGACCGGAGCGCCAGTGATCTTCGACGCCACCCATTCGGTGCAGCAGCCTGGAGGGCAGGGAACGTCGAGCGGAGGCGAGCGGCGGTTCGTGCCAGTGCTCGCGCGGGCTGCGGTCGCGGTCGGCGTCGCCGGCATTTTTATCGAGACACATCAGGATCCCGATCGCGCGCCGTCAGATGGCCCGAACATGCTCCCGCTATCGGCACTAGAGCCTCTGCTCGCTGAGTTAATCGCCATCGATCGACTCACCAAGAAACGATCGGGCTAAGGATTAGCCCGCGCCATCAGCCGCGGCCGCGATAGGGCGAAACGCCCTGGTCGGGAATCCACACGCCCTCGGGCGGCGTGCCGTGCTGCCAGAAGACGTCGATGGGAATGCCGCCGCGCGGGTACCAATAGCCACCGATGCGAAGCCACGCTGGCCGGATCAACTCGACGATACGCTTGGCGATAGTGATGGTTGCGTTTTCGTGGAACGCGCCGGTATTGCGGAAGCTTGCGAGATAAAGTTTCAGCGACTTCGACTCGAGCAGCCAGGCGCGCGGAGCGTAGTCGACCACGAAATGCGCGAAGTCAGGCTGGCCGGTGATCGGGCAGAGACACGTGAATTCGGGGCAGGTGAAGCGGGCGACGTAAGGCACATCCTCATGCGGGTTCGGCACGCGCTCGAGCTCGGCCTCGCCCGGAGATTTCGGGATTGGCATCTTGGCGCCAAGCTGCTTCAGTCCCGAGATCTTGCGCGCCATCGGTTACTCCGCAGCAAGCCGGCGCTGAGGCCCGCGATAGATGCAGCCTTCATGGCAGGTGTCGCGCGCGACCTCGATTTCGGCGAGGCCGGGCAGGCGGTTATGCAGGCGGTCCCAAAGCCACATGGCAATGTGTTCAAGCGTCGGCGCGGCGAGACCTTCGATGTCATTCAAGAAGCGATGGTCCAGCGCGTCGTGAACGTCCGCCATCGCTGCTTCGAGGCCATCGAAATGGATCACGACGCCTGTCGCGTCACTCGGCTCGCCGTCGACCGCAATGCGCACGCGGAAGGAATGTCCGTGCACGCGGGCATTGGGATGACCGGACGGCGCCGACGGAAGCAGATGGGCGGCCTCGAAAGTGAATTCCTTATAGACACGCATGGCGGTCGTTTAGGGGATTTTGCCGGAGCGGACCAGGGCAACGCTCACGGCAGCCCCAACAATTTGTGCGTTTGCAGGCTCAAGCGCCATTTGGGATGGACGAGGCAATAATCAATGGCGGCGCGGAGATTGGCTTCCGTCTTCTGCCCTTCGTCCATGGGCTGAAGCAAGAAATGGCTAAAGTCGAGGTTCTCGACCTGCGCCGGGTCGATCGCGTCCTGCGGATAGACGAGCTTAAGCTCATCCCCTGAGCGCTGAGTAAGCGGCGCGCCTGCCTTGGGGCTTACGCAGATCCAATCGATCGTGCGCGGAACGGGGAGGGTGCCGTTGGTTTCGATGGCAATTTCGAAACCCACCTTGTGCAGAGCGTCGATCAACGGCTCATCGACTTGCAGCATCGGCTCACCGCCGGTCAGAACGACATAAGGCGGCGCGCCTGAATTGCCACGCCATCTCTCGCGGCAGGCCCCGGCGAGGCTCTCCGGCGTAGGGAACTTGCCGCCGCCAGGGCCATCAGTGCCAACGAAACCCGTGTCGCAGAATCTGCAGGTGGCCTTGGCGCGATCCTCTTCGCGGCCTGACCAGAGATTGCAGCCAGCGAAGCGGCAGAACACCGCCGGCCGGCCGGTTTGGGCGCCTTCTCCCTGCAGCGTGTAGTAGATTTCTTTAACGGCATACATGAGCAAAACTTGGCGCTTGACGCGATCAAGAGCAAGACCGGCACTGCCTGACATTCTGAGCCGTGCTTAAGCGAATGGAGCAGGGCGGTCCACTGCAATGACCACCGATCCTGGTAACGGCCAAGTCCTGGTCGACCTAGCTTTGCAAGGCGGCGGCGCGCATGGCGCCTTCACCTGGCCGCCTCCTCGAGGAGCCGCGGCTCCGCATCGAAGGCATATCGGGCACCTCGGCTGGCGCGATGCACGCCGCGGTTCTCGTCGATGGCTATGCGGAGGGGGGAGAGGCCGGCGCTAGAGCGCGGCTCGAGCGGTTCTGGGAGAGTGTTTCCGTGCTGAGCGCAGGAACCCTCGGTCGGCGTGAGCCACCGCGAGGGCTATTTCGACTGTCGCGATCGTGGGAGCGCTGATCGCGCTCGCGGCAGTTATCCTACTCGGATCCGCGTTTGGTTCCTTTTAGCCGCGCTGGCGCTGACGCCCCTCATCTGCCCTCGAGGCCTGCCACTCCGTGAAACCCTTGGCGCGGAGCTCGCAGGCCGGGCATTGCCCGCAGCCATAGCCCCAGTCACGGCGGATGCCCCGCTCGCCCTTGTAGCAGGTGTGGGTCTCTTCGAGGATCAGGTCGACCAAATCATCGCCGC